>JAJXPD010000054.1:2751-3710 GCA_021641325.1 Opitutales bacterium | reverse complement strand
CGGCAAAACTTGCAACGCCGAGCCAGATAAAAACGCTCGAAAAATACGGCTATAGCAACGTGCAGGAATATTCTTTCGAACAGGCTTCAAAGTGTATTTCGCAAATAGCAAACAACGGTTGGAGGCGCATATAATGGACGACATAAAACGAATATTGGATTCGCTTTCGCAGTCGCGCGTCGACGACTACAAAACGTGGCTCGAAGTCGGAATGGCTTTGCACGCCTCGGGCGAAAGTTGTGCCCTTTGGGAAAATTGGAGCAGGAAATCGGCGAAATTCCGCGATGGCGAATGCCAAAAGCGTTGGGCTACTTTCGGTAAGTATGCGGGCGCGCCAATCACCATTGCAAGCATCGCCAAAATGGCAATCGACGACGGCTACAAGCCCTCCGAGGGCTTCGGTTGGAACGACCCTATCGGACACTCGCAAACGCGGAAAGTCCCGAATACGGAGCTTAAAGAATACTTATCGGCTCTTTTCAAATCGGGCGATATTGTAAACTTTGTCGTAACTTCCTTTGAAAAAGACGGCAAGTTTCTACCCTGCGGCAAGGGCGTAAACAAGCCGTTTGACGAACTTATAAAAGCTTGCGACACATACGACGACTTGGGCTTTATCCTCGGAGATTGGAATGCCAAGGCGGGAGCTTGGGCGCGCATAAATCCGATGTCGGGCGAAGGGTGCAAAAATTCCGATGTGGCGGAATTTCGCCACTGCCTGATTGAGTCCGACACTTTGCCCAAAAGCGAGCAGCTGCGGAAAATAAGGGAGCTTAACCTGCCGTGTTCGGCGATTGTCGATTCGGGAGGAAAGAGCGTCCACGCGGTTGTCAAAATCGATGCGGGAAAAGACGAAAAACTCTACCGAGAGCGGGTTGGCGAACTTCACGCGTTTCTCGAAAAGCACGGTTTTCCCGTCGATACGGTCGAGATGACAGTTACCGATGCAAAAAAAGGAA
>JAJXPD010000054.1:0-2741 GCA_021641325.1 Opitutales bacterium | reverse complement strand
GCTTGCAAGAACCCGAGTAGGCTTTCGCGAATTGCCGCCGTAACAAGAAACGGCAACCGACAAAGGCTGATTGCGACAAACGTCGGCGCAAAGTCGTTCGCCGATTGGCAAAAGGCTTTGAACGTTCCCAAATACACGATTGTTCCAGCCGGCGAGTTGCGTGCGATTGACCCGAACGATATGTCGGACAATATTCTCGGAAACCGCTTCCTTTGCAGAAACGGCTCTTGGCTAATTGTCGCGCAGTCGGGCATCGGAAAGTCCGTTATGGCAATGCAGATGGCGTTGCATTTTGCGGTAGGCAAAAGCGTCTTCGGCATTCCAGTTCAAAAGTCTTCAAAGGTTTTGTTCATTCAGGCGGAGAATAATTCGATAGATTTGTCGAGGCCGTTCCATTCGGTCATCAAAAAGGCGGATTTTTCGCCCTACGAAAATTCCCTAATCGACAAAAATCTGAACTTCATTTCGGAGGAAAGTTCGAGCGGCGACAAGTTCTTGAAATTGTTCGACGATGCCTGTGGGCGTTTGCGTCCCGACATTGTGTTTATCGACCCGCTGCTTTCATACATCGGCGGAGACATCAGCAGGCAGGAAGTTTGTTCGGAATTTCTGCGAAACAAGCTAAATCCCCTGATATGTAAATACTCGGTCGGCGTCGTTATCATCCACCACACGGGAAAGCCCTCAAAAGACGTTAAAGCCACTGGCAAAGGCTCGAGCCTGTCGTATCTTGGCATCGGCTCTTCCGAGCTTACCAACTGGGCGCGCGCCGTATCTGTAATTCAGGAAAACCGCGAGGACGAAAACGTATACGAATTCGTCCACACAAAGCGCGGGTTGTTGTCGGGCACGAAGACAACGACATTTCTAAGGCACGCAACCGACGGCGTTTTTTGGGAGGAATGCCAAGCTCCCGCAAAAACCGTAAAAACGCAGAAAGGCGATTCTCGCCGTCCGTCGAAATACGATTTTATGAAATTGGAGACTCTTGCGCCTATGAGCAAGGAGGAGTTGCTTGATTTCATCGCCCGCGAGCTTGCCAGCCACGCAATGCCCTGCGACTCGGCGAACGTCGCCAAGGTGGTGAATCTGGCAAAACGTGCAATGATAGTTTTCGACGAATCTACCAACAAATGGCAAGGCAGGCTTTATATCCCTGCAAATGCGAATGATACAACTTTGAAAGGAGACATACAATGATTGCAATTTTCGCGGAATATCCCGACGGTGAACGCGGTGAATTTAACAAAAAACCGTTCACCTTCACTGGTGAATGTGAATCGGTGAATTGCGGTTATTCACTTTCACCAACCCGCCACCCTGACAGTGAACTGGTGAAAGTGAACGTTATATATATCTTTAGATATATACGTTCTCGTTCACCATTCACCAGAGGTGGCGGGCGCGACTCGGAGTCATTTTCACCCCGCCGTTCACACTACCCGAAAGGAGGCGCGCAATGAGCCGCTACGAAGAGCAATATCGCGAGTGGGTTGACAGCCTTTCGGACAAGCAACGCGCCAAGCTTAAAGCCAAGGGTTTGGACAAACCGCTCGACGACTTCAAGCTGAACACGCCAGATTCGGACATAGCCTTTGCCAAAATGGGCGAAGAATTCGACTACGACCAATTCGACGAGCGCGAAGCCTACGCCGAAATCGAAAATCTCGTCGAAGAGCGGGCGAAAGTCTATGGCGCGCAGTTGCTTTCGTGGGTATTTGCCAGACTACAAGCCCACAAGACTGCGCGGAGTGCCAACATCGACCGCGATGCGCTCGTATTCGCGCTCGGTATGGCGAATCTCGAAGGCAGAACCGAAACTACCATCGCCGCGCAATACGGCATTACGAAGGCGGCGTTTTCCGTCCGCGTAAAATCGTGGCAAAAGCTTTTGGGGTTGTCGCCGTCGTCGTTTATGCGAAGCGAAAAAGCGTGTCGGGCATACCGCAACGCGCGGCTGAAAAATTTGACACGCCGCTAATGGTATGCAGACGCAACTTTCAATCGCTTCAAAAATCAACGAACTTTACACGCAAGCCGAGCTGTTCTCGAAACAGGCAAAGGATACAGCCTCGCAGGCAATATCTCTTGCCGTCGAGTGCGGCAGGCTTTTGAACGACCAGAAGAAAGCAGTCGGGCACGGTGCGTGGCTTGGTTGGCTCAAAGAAAATTGCCCGAGTATTTCCGAGAGAACCGCGCAAAAGTATATGCGCCTTTCCCGTAAGGTCTGCGAGCTTGAAGACTCTTCAAAAACGAATGCGGATTCGGATTTGCCGATTGTTTCTTCCGAAAACGTTTCAAAGCTTCTCGACGGCTCGCCCAAGACATTAACGCAAGCCTACATTGCGGCGGGGGTAATTCCAGAGCCTAAAAAGCCCGATGTAAACGCGGGTGTATCCGAGGCTACAATCACGTTTACGCGCCATATTGACGCCCTTGTCCTTTGGTATAAAAAGCGCACTGAGCACGACCCGATTGAAAATTGGCAGCCGAATGTCCGCGGGCTTCTGATAAACGAACTCCGCCCGTGGGTGGAAATCTACAACGAACTTCTCGACCTACAAGACGGAGCTGGCGAATAATGTTTTTGCAGGGTAGTCTAACGGTAGGACATCGGGCTCATAACCCGAAGATTGGCGGTTCGATTCCGCCCCCTGCACGCAATAATTTTAACTTATCCACAAGGATAGCAATGCCTACATTTGTTAATTTTATAAGAAAATAATTTCCCTGTTTCAAAA
>JAJXPD010000235.1 GCA_021641325.1 Opitutales bacterium | reverse complement strand
GGTACATAGAGGACGGCGAGCCGATAGACCCCGTGCACGTCGCGCGCGGCTCGAAGGTCTGCCTCGTGGGTTCTACGATTGTTCGCGAGCTTTTCGGCGGCGAAAATCCCGTCGGCAAGGATTTGCGCATTCAGAATGTCGTCTTCAAAATCGTCGGCGTGCTCAAAACGAAGGGCGCAAACATGATGGGCTTCGACCAGGACGACACGGTAATCGCGCCGTGGACTACCGTGAAAATGCGCCTGCGCGGCGCGGGAAGCACTTCGCTTAGCTCGACTTCGACGACAAGCTCGACAAGCAGCGCGTCGAGCACGTCCGACTTCTACGTCGGAAGCCTCGACCTCTACCCGTCGTCGTCAAGCTCGAACCGCCCGCCCGTGCGCTTCGCAAACGTGGACTCTCTTATTCTCTCCGCGCCGAGTCAGGCGGAAGTGTCCCGCGCGGTGGAGGAAATCACCGCCGTCATGCGCGAAACCCACAGGCTTGCGCCCGAAAACGACGACGATTTCAGAATCCGCACCATGGCGGAATTCTCCGAATTTTTCACGTCGCAGACCGAGACCATTACGAATTTGCTCCTGTGCGTGGCGTTCGTTTCGCTGCTTGTCGGCGGCATAGGAATCATGAACATAATGCTCGTTTCGGTAACGGAGCGCACGCGCGAAATCGGGCTGCGCATGGCGGTCGGCGCGCGCGGCGGCGACATTCTCAAACAGTTTTTGGTGGAATCAATCGTGATTTGCATGCTCGGCGGGCTGTTGGGAATCGCGCTCGGGCACGGGCTGTCGGTTGCGATGTCGGTTCTTATGCACTGGCCGTCGTCTGTTTCGTACGGCGCGATAGTTTTGGCGGTGGGCGTTTCGGCTCTCGTGGGCGTGGTTTTCGGATACTACCCCGCGTGGAAGGCGGCGCGGCTCGACCCAATTGAGGCTCTTAGATATGAATAGAATTTGTCAGAAAATAATAACGGCTTTCGCGTGCGCCGCGCTGTGCGGCTGCATGGTCGGCCCCGACTTCGAAAAACCGAAAGCCGACGCGCTTCCCGAAAAATATTCGTCCGACGGCAAAAGCGTGGCGAACCCGCGCGAGCCGTCCGACGCCGAGCTTGCCGAATGGTGGGGCGTCTTCGGCGACGAAACGCTGTCGTCGCTTGTGCGCCGTGCGTTCGAAAAGAATTTCGATTTGGCTACGGCGGTCGCGAAAATCAAGCAGGCTCGCGCAACGCTCGGCATTACGCAAAGCGGCTTTTTCCCGTCGCTCGACGCCGACGCGGGCTTCAAGCAGGCGGGGAAGATTTCGGCGTCGAACCACTCGTTTTCGTGGGGTGCGGACGCGGCGTGGGAGGTCGATATTTTCGGCGGCACGCGTCGCGGCATAGAGGCGGCGGTGTCCGACTACAAGGCGGCTCTCGCCGACAAGTGCGCGACGAAGATTTCGGTCGCGGCGGAGGTCGCAAAAAATTATTTTCTGTACAGAGGCTATCAACAGGAGCTGATTATTACCAAGCGGAATCTCGAAGCCCAGCGCAAAACATACAACATAACCGTGAAACGCAAATCCAACGGTTTTGTGTCCGATTTGGACGTCGTGCGCGCCGCCGCGCAGCTCGACAGCACGTCCGCGCAGATTCCGCAGCTCGAAAGCAAAATGCTGCTCGCCCGCCACGCGCTCGAACTGCTTCTGGCTCTTCCCGCAGGCTCTCTCGAAAAGGAGCTTGAAGCCCCGCGCGAGCTTCCGATTTTGGAAAGCTTTGTGCCGACGGGCGTTCCCGCAAAGCTCGTGCGCCGCCGCCCCGACATTCTTTCGGCGGAAAACAAACTGCACGCGGCGGTCGCAAAAATCGGCAACGCAAAGTCGGACTTCTACCCCAAATTTTTCATAACGGGGCAGATTTCCTATCAGGCGCCCGACATCGGAAAGCTCGTGCAAAACCAGTACGGCACATGGTCGGCTGGACCGAGCGCAAGCTGGAATCTCTTTCAGGCGGGCAAGACGTATTTCAACGTGAAACTCCAAAAGGCGGTCGCGGAGGCTGCGGGCGTTTCGTGGAATTCGGCTGTGCTCACTGCGTTGAAGGAGGTTGAGGACGCAATCGTTTCGGCGCAGAAGGAGCGCGAGAGAATTGCCCACATAAACAAGCTTGTGGAGAGCAACAAAAAGGCGTTCGAACTGTCGTCCAAACTCTATTCGGAGGGCGAAATCGAATTCCTCGATTTGCTCGATACGCAGAGGTCCATGCTTTCTTCCGAGCAGAGCCAAGTTTCGAGCAGGCGGCAGTTTGTTTCGAACATCGTCTCGCTTTACGCGGCACTCGGCGGTGGTTGGAGTGAGTCCGACTTGCAGGACACGGAGGAGGACTCCCAGTGGCTCTTCTTTAAGGAGGCTTTCGGCGACGGCGAACAGCCCGATACTTCAAACACCCAATAGCACCCCTGCGCATATCCGCCAACTTCTTGACCCGCGCAATTTGACGCGGAACGAAAAATGCCTTTGGAGAACCAACGGCATTTTTTTATATATGAAGATTCTATTTGCGTTTGCGGTCGTCGTTGAAGGTGAGGGCGCATAATTAGAAGTGCGGTGTCTTGGCTGATGTCAAAAGATTGCAAAATATTGGATAAATAGTACAATAAATAATAT
>JAJXPD010000234.1:1099-2643 GCA_021641325.1 Opitutales bacterium | reverse complement strand
ATATTCGCTCCTAATGTACTCAATCGATTGAATTTTGTTTTTTTAAGAAAAAAAGACGAAAATGTTTGCCAAAACGGGGAAAATTTTGAAATAATTTAAAAAGGCGGCGTTTCATTGCGGACTGAAAACGCCCCAAAACCTGCCGAAGCTTTGCCGCTCGGTCAAATGACAGCTTTTATGATTAGCAAGAAGAACGAAGAAATACTGAAAAAATATACGCCGCGACGCGAGAATCTCGTCACGGCGTTTCAGGATATTCAGGAAAGGGACGGATACATTTCGGAGGAGGCTCTCGCCGACACCGCCGAATACTTTTCCGTATCGAAAGCCGACGCCTATTCGGTAGTCAGCTTTTACGCGCAATTCAAATTCAAAAAACCCGGCAAGCACACAATAAAAGTGTGCAAGGGCACGGCATGCCACGTAAGAGGCTCCGGAACGCTTCTTGCCGCCTTGGAGGAAAGGCTCGGAATCAAGGAGGGCGAAACAACCCCCGACGGACTCATAAGCCTCGAAAGAGTGGCATGTCTTGGAGCGTGCGCCCTCGCGCCAGCGATGGTTGTGGACGACAAAGTCCACGCGAGGATAAGCCTCGGACAACTCGAAAAAATTTTGGAAGGATTGCGCTGACATGGAAATTTTGAAATCCCAAAGGGAGTCCGCAAAAAAGCGGTGGAGCGAATTTTTCGAGTCCGACAAACCCCGCATTTTGGTGGGAGCGGCAACTTGCGGCAGAGCCGCAGGCGCGCTCGACGTAATGGAGGAGTTCAAAAAAGAGCTTTCCGCTGCGGGAATTTCGGACAAGGTTGAACTCGTCGAAACGGGGTGCTTGGGGCTTTGCTACGCCGAGCCGCTCGTGGAAATCAGGGCTTGCGGAACGCCGTCGGTTCTGTATTCGAACGTGTCGCCCAAAGACGTCGCAAAGCTCGTGAAAGAGCACGTTGTGGGGGGAAATGCGGTGCGCGAAAAGGCTGAGGCGGTGATGTCCGACGCCGAATACGACGGCATAGTTCCGTTTAAAAAGCACCCGATGGTGGAGCTTCAAAAGCGCGTAGTTTTGCGTAATTGCGGCGTGATAAACCCCGACGATTTCCGGCACTATCTCGCCCGCGGCGGCTACGAAGGGCTTGAACGCGCGTTTTCGATGTCGCCCGAAGACGTCATCGAGGAGATGAAAAAGAGCGGACTGCGCGGAAGGGGCGGCGCGGGCTTCCCGACGGGAATGAAGTGGAGCTTCGCCCGCGCGTCGAAGTCGGACGAAAAATACATAATCTGCAATGCCGACGAGGGCGACCCTGGCGCGTTCATGGACCGTTCGGTTCTCGAAGGCGACCCCCACGCAATCGTGGAGGGGCTTATGATTGCGGGCTACGCAATCGGCGCGCAACACGCCTACATTTACGTTAGAAGTGAATATCCGCTTGCAATCGAACGCCTGAAAACAGCAATAAAACAGGCGGAGGAGGCGGGGCTTTTGCGCAAAAAGCTCGAAAACGGCTTCGAGTTCGAAATAAAAATAAAAAAAGGTTCGGGCGCGTTTGTCT
>JAJXPD010000234.1:0-1089 GCA_021641325.1 Opitutales bacterium | reverse complement strand
CGGCGAGGAAACATCGCTCATGGCGAGCATAGAGGGCGTCCGCGCAATGCCGCGCCCAAAGCCGCCGTTCCCCGCAAACAGCGGGCTTTTCAAAAAACCCACCAACATAAACAACGTCGAAACGCTCGCCGCGACAAGCTCCATAATGAGAATGGGCGCGGACAAATACGCGGCGTTCGGCTCCGAAAAGAGCAGGGGAACAAAGACGTTCTCGCTCGCGGGGAAAATCAAGCGCACTGGGCTTATTGAAGTGGAGCTTGGCATAAAGCTCGGCGACATCGTAAACAAAATCGGCGGCGGCTGTACCGACGGCAAAAACTTCAAGGCCGTGCAGACGGGCGGCCCGTCGGGCGGCTGTCTTACAAAAGAGCACTTCGGCCTGCCCGTAGACTACGAAAACCTTGCCGCGGTAGGCTCGATAATCGGTTCGGGCGGCATGGTCGTAATGAACGAAGACTCGTGCATGGTCGAAGTCGCAAAATACTTCGTCAACTTCACCGAAAACGAATCGTGCGGAAAATGCGTTCCGTGCAGAATGGGAACGCAGCACCTCCACCGCATTCTCGAAAAAATAACGTCGGGACACGGCGAAGAGGGCGACATCGAACGCCTCAAAAAAATCGCGCAGACAATGAAAGAGTCGTCGCTGTGCGGCTTGGGTCAAACCGCGCCGAACCCGATTCTCACAACTCTGCGCTACTTCGGCGACGAGTACAAGGCGCACATAGAGGAAAAAAAGTGCCCCGCGCTTGCGTGCTCGAAACTCGTGGTCTACGCTGTCGAGCGGGACAAATGCAAAGGCTGTACGCTGTGCGAACGCGCCTGCCCCACGGGCGCGATTTCGGGCGGGCTTAAAAAGCCGCATTCAATAGACGCGTCCAAGTGCATTTCTTGCGGGGCGTGCTTCCAGACATGCAAATTCGGGGCAATCACAAGGCGATAATTATGGATACTTTCAAACTTACAATAGACGGAAAAACCGTGGAGGCGAAAGCCGGCATGACGGTTTTGGAGGCGGCGAAAAACGCGGGTATTTTCATACCGTCGCTCTGCGCCCACGACGAACTTTCGCCCTACGGCGCGTGCCGC
>JAJXPD010000053.1 GCA_021641325.1 Opitutales bacterium | reverse complement strand
GCTCAGTGTTTATCGTCGGTTGCGAATCCACGGAACATAAGAAGAGCCTGCCGTCGCGGGCGACGGACGGCGGCGACCTTCCGTGGGGAAAACCCGCGTCATGGGAGGGCGGCTTGCCCGGAATGGGCGGGATCGGCAACCCGACCCGCTATTAATTTACAAAAAACCGCAGTCGAAAGACCGCGGTTTTTTTTATGTCTGTCCATTCGAAACGCCCGCACGGTTTTTTGCAAATTAAAACAATAAAAAAGTCGCAAGCTTTCGGCGGATTCTCCCAACCGCGTCGCGAATTTTCGACGGCGCAAGCGGCGTTTTTATCGTCGGCTTTGATTGCAAGCCGCTTCGTATGCGCCTCATTGTAATCGCAGATTTTCCCGCTCATCGTCAAAGATTGTGCAATGAGTAAAAAAAGGAGGGTAAAAAAAGGGGGGGGAGCTATGCGGCGTCTTTCATTAACATCCACTCTCTTTGGTGTTGACCCGACTTGCGAAAAAACAAAAAGCCGCAAGTTGTTGAACTTGCGGCTTTTCAAATGGTGGGCGATGTAGGACTCGAACCTGCGACATTCTGTGTGTAAGACAGACGCTCTAACCAACTGAGCTAATCGCCCTCAATTTTTTATTTGTCCCATATTGCCGATTCGCTTTTTCATGGCAAGCATTTTTTTAGGCTACTGTCATTTTTTTTCTGGGGTGTGTCTTAACATCGTTTCGTGCAGGCATTCTGGGGCTGGTAGGAGCGGTTTTAGTCTTGCAAATATTTTTCCGCGCTATTTTATCTGCTGTCTATGAATCATACTATATCGGCTCTTGTTGAAAATAAATTCGGCGTGCTTGCGCGCGTCGCCGGAATGTTCAGCGGCAGAGGTTTTAATATCGAAACTCTGAACGTCGGGCCGCTCGTAGGCGGCAAATACTCGCGCATTACGGTGACCGTAAAAGAGGGGCGCAACAGTGTCGAGCAATGTGTCAAGCAGCTCGACAAATTTGTAAACGTTATCGATGTGAAGGATTTTTCCCACGTCGACGCGTTTGTTGCGCGCGAGCTTGTCCTCGTAAAGGTCAAGGCCGATTCCAAGACCCGTCCCGAAATCGTTCAGGTTGCCGACCTCTTCCGCGCCAAGGTTATCGACGTTGACGCGACTTCGCTGATTATCGAATGCACGGGCAACGCCAATAAAATCAAGGGTTTCATGGGCATGATTAAGCCGTTCGGCATTATCGACATGGCGCGAACGGGAAGTGTCGCCCTCGAACGCGGCGTCGTTGCGGAAGACTGACAGGTTCTTCGGCATTCCGTTTTTGCGGCAATTCACCCGTCGTGGGTGGATTGCTTTGTTTTGGAATTTGTCAAACTTTAACATAGCTTGCCATGACAAAGATTTTCAAGGAAAAGGACGTAAACGGAAAGTTCTTAAAAAACAAGATATTGGCGGTTATCGGCTTCGGTTCGCAGGGGCGCGCGCACGCCATGAACCTCAGGGACGGCGGGCACCGCGTGATTGTGGGGCTTTATCCGAAGAGCGGGGCGGTTGCCGCCGCCGAAAAGTGCGGCTTCGATGTGGTTTCGCCCGCCGCAGCTGTCAAGCTTGCGGACGTCGCGCTTATCGCACTTCCCGACATGGAGCAGCCCGAAATTTTCGGGCGCGACATTTTGCCGAATCTTTCGAAGGGCAAGACGCTTGTCTTTTTGCACGGGCTTACGGTGCATTCGGGGCTTGTGAAGATTCCCGACGGCGTGAACGCGGTTTTGGTTGCGCCGAAAGGTCAGGGGCACACGGTGCGTTCGCTTTATTTGGAGGGCAGGGGCGTACCCGCGTTGATTGCCGTAGAGCGCGGCGGCAGGGACGCCAAGGCGACCGCGCTTGCGTGGGCGCACGGCATTGGCGCGACCCGTGCGGGCGTGATTGAAACGACGTTCAAAGAGGAGACGGAAACCGACCTTTTCGGCGAGCAGGCTGTTTTGTGCGGCGGCTTGGTGTCGCTTGTGCAGTCGGCGTTCGAGACGCTCGTAAAGGCGGGCTACAAGCCTGAGATGGCGTATTTTGAATGCTGCCACGAGCTGAAATTCATTGTGGATTCCATTTGCCAAAGCGGGGTGTCTGGCATGCTTTCGACGGTTTCGGACACCGCGAAATACGGCGGAATCACGCGCGGGCAGAGGGTTGTCGGCGACAGGTCCAAGCGCGAAATGGAGCGCGTCTTGAAGGAAATCCAGAGCGGAAAATTCGCGAAGGAGTGGGCGGCGGAATACGCGGGCGGGCTGAAAAAATACAACAAGCTCCTTGCGGACGGAGAAAAGCACCCGATTGAAAAGGTCGGGCAGCGTCTGCGTTCGCTCATGCCGTGGGCGGCGAAGCAGAACGCGAAGGGGGCAAAAGCGGCGTATTCCGCGCTTTTCGACGCTCCGAACGGGAAACGGAAATAAATTTATGCGGAAAATCAGAATGGCGACAAGGGGAAGCCCGCTCGCGCTCGTTCAGGCGCGAATGACGGCGGAGTTTCTGCGCGGAAAGCTCGGCGGGGACGCCGATATCGAGACGCTCGAAATCAGGACATCGGGCGACAAGCGTCAGGACTGGTCGCTTGAAAAATACGGCGGCAAGGGGCTTTTTACAAAGGAAATCGAGGAGGCTCTCATTGCGGGCGACGCCGATTTGGCGGTTCACAGCGCGAAGGATTTGCCAACCGAAATGCCCGAACAGCTCGCCCTTGCGGGCTGTCTGCCGCGCGACGCCTGCCGCGACGTAATGGTGCTGCGCAACGGCGTGTCTGTGCCGTCGCTAATCGCCACGGGAAGCCCGCGCAGGAGGTCGCAGTTGAAGCGGCTTTTTCCGCACGCGGTTTGGACTGAGCTTCGCGGAAACGTGGAAACGCGGCTCGGCAAAATTGCGGGCGGCGACGCCGACGCGTCGGTGCTGTCGGAGGCGGGCTTGAAGCGTCTGGGGATAGAATCCTACGCTGGGGTGTCGTTTTCGCCGCTGAAAATCGACGTATGCGTGCCCGCAGTGGGGCAGGGGATTGTCGCGCTGGAATGCAGGCGCGGCGATTTGCCGTTTTTTTCGGAGCTTTTCGACAAGTCGGCGTTCGAGACTTTTGCGTTGGAGCGCGAGTTTTTGTCGGCGTTGGGCGGCGGCTGTCAGGTCGCCTACGCGGCGAACTACGACGGCGAATTTTTCAGATTCTACCACGAAAACACGGGCTTCCAGAAAATAGCCTTCCCCGAAAATTCCGACTTCGAATCGAAGCTCGCGCCAGTCCGCGAGATAGCAAAAGCCGCAAAATAGCGGCTTGTCCGCTTTCCCGCGCATGCGTTCGGGGGGGCTGCGGTTTCCGCCGTTGCGCGGCTTCTTTTTAGGGCTTTTGCGCGGCGGGTTTTTGGAGACGCGGCGCAAAGGTCTTGCGGCTTTGCTTCCCGAAATTTTTTGCGCGGGAAAATGGCAAGCGTTTATCGGCGGCATTGCGCGGAGTCTTTCCGACGTCGCGGCAAGGCGGCAGTTTGCGCATTCCGATTTTTTCGGGCTTGTTTCGAACGCCCACACCCGCAAAAAAAGCGCGGAAAAATTTTCCGCGTTTTCGTTTTGCGATTTTTTTTCGCGTCGGGGTTTATTCCATGTTCAGCTCTTTTATGCGCTTGTAGTCGGCGCGGAGCTTGGCGCAGTAGTTTGAGCACACGCGGTCTGCGCCGAGCTTTGCGGCAATGGCGAGGTCGTTGAGGTTTTCGACCTGCCAAAGGCCGACCTTGAATCCCGCGTCCTGAATTTCCTTTATGTACGCCCTGTCGAGCTTCTTGTAGTTGCCGATTGCAACCTGCGACGCCCCAGCGTCTTTCGCTTTTTTTATGAGCTCTTTCGCGGGAAGTTTGCCTTTTTTGGGGCATGAGACAATCAGGAGCGTTTCGTATTGCGGATATTTTTCCTTGAAGTCCTTGATGACCGCGGGCGCAAAGCTTGTTATTAGAATGTTTTTGTAGCCAAGCCCCGCCTTCTTGCGGGCTGCTTCGACCTTGTCGGCAAATCCATCGCCGTATGTCTTGATTTCAAGCTCGAACGACTTGTCCTTGGGAATGATGGCGAAGATGTCGTCGATTGTCGGAATTTTGCAGTTTGCGTAGCGTTTGTCGAATTTTTCGGGGTGGGCGAGCTTGCTTGCGCGGATTTCCCCGATTGTCAAATCTTTCGGCTCTTTGTCTATTCCCCAGATGTCCCTCAGTTCCTTGCGCATGTGCATGCACACAATCGTCCCGTCTTTCGTGAGGTGGAAGTCGGTTTCAATCATGCGCGCGCCGAGCTCGAACGCAAGGGATATGCTTTCGGGCGTGTTTTGCGGCGCGAGGTGCGGTTCGCCCCTGTGCGCGTGAATGTAGATTGTCTGCGCGGCGAACGCGCTAGCCGAGAACATAACCGAGCATGCGGCGGCGATGAGTTTTTTCTTCATAGCGGATAAGTTAAATCGGGAAGCGGTATATTTGCAATGCCCGGCGTTTTCAAGCACAAAGTTGCGCGAATCGGATAAAAATATGGTTGAGATTGTGGGTGAAGTTGGTTTATTGTTTGTTCATTATGATGAAAGCTACAATTACGGGAATTGCGGCGTTGTTTGCCGCAAACGCATGCTTGGGCGCGGGGAGCGATTCCGAGTTCTACAAATACACAAACTACAATCCGGACGCGCCCGAAAGCGCGCCGATATTCGAGGGCTTCGTTTCGCCGAAAGGCAAGGCGCGCGTGCAGACGTGGTGGCACTGGATAAACTCGAACGTCTCGCGCGAGGGCATTGACCGCGACTTGAAGTCGATGTCGGAAAACAACTACGGGGCGGCGATAATCTTCAACATCAGCGGTTCGGACGCAATACGCGCTCCCGAAGGCGCGGTGAAATTCAATTCAAAAGAGTGGTTCGAAAATTTTGCCTACACAGTCGAGACCGCGAAGAAGTACGGAATGGAAATCGGAATCCACAACTGCGACGGCTGGTCGGAGGCGGGCGGCCCGTGGATTACCCCCGAACTTTCGATGAAGCGTCTGACAAGCTCCAAAGTGCGCGCAAAGGGCGACGGACAGGTGCAGAGCATAAAATTCCCGAAGCCGTGGATGGGCAAAGACCACACGAAGAAAGGCTCGAAAGACTATTACGAAGACATTGCGGTTGTCGCGTATCCCGCGTTCCGTCCCGCCGAAGTTGCGATGAAATCCGCGCTCAAAAGCGTCAACCCCGCCAACGGAATCACTAAATTTTTCGTCGGCAAGCCCGACGCCATGTTCGACGGTAATTTGAAGTCCGCGCTTACATTCGGCGCAACAAAAGGCGACTACCAGAGCTACGGAATCGATTTCGAGTTCGAAAAGCCCTTCGAGGCGTCGTCGATTTTCGTCAATTTGAAATGGTCTTGGTTCTATCCCAAGAACGTGTTTCTGCTTGTCTCCGACGACGGCAAAAACTTCCGCGAAATTGCCGAACTCAAATTCGAGAAACATTCCAACGAGGTCTATATCAAGATTCCCTCAACAACGGCCAAATATTGGCGCGTGGAAAAGCGGACAAGTCCTTCGCCCACACACTATGCCCAGATAAGAATGAACATCGGCGAAATCGAGCTTGTCCCGAGCGGGACAGTTCCGAGGAACGCTTCGTTCATTCCCCTGTTTATGGTTAAAGTCGCCGCCGACCGCAGCAATATCGGTTTGCTCCCGCGCGGTGTCGAACCCGTTCCCGCAAAGGCGGTCATCGACCCCAAGAAGATAATCTTCGTAAAGGAGAAGATTTCGGCGGACGGCACAATGCAGTGGCGCGTTCCCGAAGGCGAGTGGGAGGTAATCCGCGTGGGCTTCACAACGAACGGGCACACAAACCACCCCGCAAGCCCCGCGGGCGTGGGCTTGGAGTCCGACAAGCTCAGCGCGGAGGCCACCGACTTCCATTTCGATTCCTACATTTCCAAAATGATTGACGCCGCGGGCGACAACGCCGGCAGTGTCTTCAAATATATAGAGACCGATTCTTGGGAATGCGGACCGATGAACTGGACGCAGAAAATGCCCGAAGAGTTCAAAAAACTTAACGGCTACGACATCATGCCGTGGCTGCCCGCAATGCTCGGGGAGATTGTGGAAAGCGCCGACGCGACCGAAAAGTTCGCCGCCGACTTGCGCAAAACGACATCGCACCTTGTGATGAAAAATTTCTACGGCAGGCTCGGCGAACGCATTCGCGCGCGCGGGCTTAAATACGAAAGCGAACCCACAAACGAAGCTTCTCTCAAAGACCAAATTTCCCTGTACATGAAAACCGACATTCCGCAGGACGAAATCTGGCAGGGCTACCGTGAAGTCGGCAAGCCGGCTGTTCCCACGTGGGACATGGGCAGAATGGTCGCCTCCGCAACGAGCTTTTTCGGCAAGTCGATGGCGACGTGCGAGGCGCTCACCCAACAGCAGGGCAACTGGTCGGATTCTCCGCTTTCGCTCAAAGGCGCAATAGACACGATTCTGACAAGCGGCATGAACGTGCTCGTCTTCCACGACTTCGCCCACCAGCCCGACGAGCGCGTCCCCGGCTGGCAGATGGAGCCGTGGGGCAGCTGCATAAACCGCAAAATGCCGTGGTTTTCGCTTGCGCGCGACTTCTTCGACTACATTTCGCGCTCGCAATACATGCTCCAACAGGGCAAGGCGTGCGTGCGCGTTTTGCGCCTTATGAAGGAGGTTCCGCCGATTGCCGCCGCGCACCCCAAACTTCCCTCCGGAATTTTTTCGGACAGAATCAACGGCGAATGCGTGCGCAATTACCTGCGCGTAAAAGACGGCAAACTCGTTTCCCCGGGGCGCATAGAGTACGATTTCCTCGATATCTCGTCCGATGCGGCTTTGCGATTGGAAACGCTTGCAGCCCTGAAAAAACTCGTTTCCGAGGGCGCAATTGTAAACGCAGAAAAGAGGCCCGAGTTTATGACGCTCAGCGGCGGCAAAAAGGCGCTGTCGCAGTGGAACGAACTTTCGCGCGAGCTTTTCGGCGACGGCAAAAAGGGAATTGTGAAAATCGGCAAGGGAAAAGTGTATTTCGGCTACAGCGCATGGGAAATGGCGCAGATTCTTAAAATCCGCCAGTCGTACATTACTTCGGTGGACAGGCTCTCCATTATGCCGCGCGTGCACGTCGACGGCAAAAAGTGGTTCTATGTCGTCAACCGCAGCGAAAACGACAGAACTTTCGAAATTTCCTTCGACGCGACGGGCAAAGCCGAAATCTGGAATCCCGAAACGGCGGCGCGCACCGAAATTCTGGAAAAGCGCGAAAGCGACGGCTACACGCGCGTAAAGCTTGAAATGCGCCGCAACGATTCGCTGTTTGTTGTCTTCACGCCCTCGCCGAAAAAAGTTTTCGCAACTGAAATTTCGCTCGACGGCAAAAAGACTTTTCCGAACGAAAAACCGTTCGGCGAAATCGTCCAAAACCAGCCGCGCCTCGTACGCGCGGGCGACGGGCTTTCGGCGGAATTTTTCAACGCGGGCGAAGTTTCCGCAACGCTTTCGGACGGCGCAAAGGTTTCGGCAAAGGCCGAAAAAGTGCGCAAGAGCGTAAATATAAAAACGCCGTTTACCGTGGAGTTCGAAGAGAAGTACGGCGCGCCGAAGAGCGCGGAGTTCGAAAAGTTCGTATCGTGGACGGAACACAGCGACCCGCGCGTTGCGAACTATTCGGGCAAGGGCGTCTACAAGCTGAACGTCGACTTGCCCAAGCTCGGCAAGGACGAACGCGCCTACCTCAGCTTCGGGAACGTCATGGAAATAGGGCGAATCAAAGTAAACGGAAAGTTTGCGGGAACGCTCTGGAAGAAGCCGTTTGTGCTCGACATCACAAAGTTCGCAAAATCGGGTAATAATAAAATAGAAGTAGAAGTCGGCAACACATGGGTAAACCGCTGTCTGTACGATGCGACTCTGCCCGCAGACCAACGCATAACGTGGTCTAACTCGATGGGCTACCACTTTCCGGAAAAAGGCAAAAAGGCGCAGCCCAACCAGGGCAGGGATATGTCGTGGAAACAGGGGGCGATACCGTCTGGTATAATCGGCGCGGCGGAGGTAGTGTTCTCGAAAACCGTTCCGCTAAAATAGAAAACTTCGGCACATGGGGAAATTTAAATCTATAACGGCAAAGTCGTTTGCGGCGTTGTTTGCCGCAAACGCATGCTTGGGCGCGGGGAGCGATTCCGAGTTCTACAAATACACAAACTACAATCCGGACGCGCCCGAAAGCGCGCCGATATTCGAGGGCTTCGTTTCGCCGAAAGGCAAGGCGCGCGTGCAGACGTGGTGGCACTGGATAAACTCGAACGTCTCGCGCGAGGGCATTGACCGCGACTTGAAGTCGATGTCGGAAAACAACTACGGGGCGGCGATAATCTTCAACATCAGCGGTTCGGACGCAATACGCGCTCCCGAAGGCGCGGTGAAATTCAATTCAAAAGAGTGGTTCGAAAATTTTGCCTACACAGTCGAGACCGCGAAGAAGTACGGAATGGAAATCGGAATCCACAACTGCGACGGCTGGTCGGAGGCGGCGGGCCCGTGGATTACGCCCGAAATTGCGATGAAAAAACTGACGTCTTCGACTGTCCGCGCAAAGGGCAACGGCGGCGTCCAGAAGATAAAACTGCCGCGCCCGTACGCAGTCCCGAACCCTTTCGACAAGGCGGCAAAGCCGTTTTACAGGGACATCGCAGTTGTAGCGTACCCCGCGTTCCGCCCGACGGAATCGGCAATGCAAAGGCATTTCAAAAACTTGAAGCCCGCAAACGCCGAAACCGCCCCGTTTGCGCGCAACTACGCGGAGGCGTTCTCAAAAGACGCAAAAACGCGCTTTGCGTTCCAGTTCCGCCCGTCCCGCGCCGACTACAAGTGGTACGGGGCGGATTTCGAATTCGACAAACCCTTCGAGGCGTCGTCGATATATTTCAATTCGAGGTGGTCGTGGTCGATGCCCAAAAATCTGTTCTTGGCGGTTTCCGACGACGGCAAAAATTTCCGCGAAATCGCCGAGCTTAACAAAGATTCCAACGAGTCTTTTGTCTCGTTTCCGTCTACCACGGCAAAGTTCTGGCGAATCGGCAAACGCGCCGCAAAGGACAACTCGACGGGCGTTGTAGTGGATTCCGTCGAGCTTATTCCGTCGGGGACTGTCGCCCGAAACTCGCCGTATATTGCCTCTTTCGGAATCAAAACCGCGCGGGGACGCTCTCTGCACATTTCATACGACGCCGCGGAAATTCCAGCAAAAGCGGTGATAGACCCCAAGAAAATAGTTTTCATCAAGGGGAAAATCGGCGCGGACAACACCGTAGAGTGGCTCGTTCCCGAAGGCGAGTGGGAGGTAGTCCGCGTGGGCTACACAATCAACGGCGAGTACAACCACCCCGCGACGCCCGAAGGAATCGGGCTTGAATCGGACAAGCTCGACCGCGCCGCGACCGATTTCCACATCGACAGCTACGTTTCCAAAATGGTCGAAGCCGCCGGCGGCAGCGCCGGAAGCGTCTTCAAATACGTCGAGACCGACTCCTGGGAGTGCGGCCCGCAAAACTGGACTGCCGACATGCCCGCCATGTTCCGCAAATTCGCGGGCTACGACATCATGCCGTGGCTGCCCGCAATGCTCGGGGAAGTCGTAGGCAGCAAGGAGGCGACAGAGAAGTTCGCCGCCGACCTCCGCGCGTTCACCGCGCACACTGTGAACGAAAATTTCTACGGGAAAATCGGCAAACGCCTCCGCGCAATGGGCATGACCTACGAGTGCGAGCCTGTCGTGGAGGTTGCGTCGCTGCGCGACCAGCTTTCGCTTTTCAAGCATGCCGACATTCCGCAGGACGAAATCTGGCAGAGTTGCCGCGATTTAAAGGAAATAGCAGCCCCAAAGTACATTCCTACCCGCGAGGTCGCGTCGGCGACGCAGTTTTTCGGCAAGTCTATGGCGACCTGCGAGGCGCTCTCGCAGGCGCAGGGCAACTGGTCGGACTCTCCGCTTGTCCTCAAAGGCGTTGCCGACAGCATTTTGCTTGCGGGCATGAACGTGCTCGTCTTCCACGACTTCGCCCACCAGCCCGACGAGCGCGTACCGGGGTGGCAGATGGAGCCGTGGGGCAGCTGCATAAACCGCAAAATGCCGTGGTTTTCGCTCGCTCGCGATTTCTTCGACTACATCTCGCGCTCGCAATACCTAATGCAGCAGGGCAGGGCGCGGGTCGATATTTTGCGGCTCATGACAGACGAGCCGCCCGTGATGGCGGGCTTTCCCCAACTTCCCAAAGGCTTTTACTGCAACAAAATCAACGGCGACTGCGTCCGAAACTTTCTGCGCGTAAAAGACGGCAAGCTCCTTTCCCCCGGGCGCATAGAATACAAACTGCTCGACATCGCCCCGGACGCCGTTTTGCGCGTCGAAACCTTGCTTGCGCTGAAAAAACTCGTCTCCGCCGGCGCGACGGTTTCCGCCGAAACAATGCCAGCTTCCCGCACGCTAATCGGCGGCGCGAAAGCCGACGCGCAGTGGCGGAAGCTCGCCCGCGAACTCTTCGGCGACGGCAAAAAGGGGATTGTGAAAATCGGCAGGGGCAAAGTGTACGTAGGCTACAAAACCGCCGCCGTTGTCGCCGACATGAAGCTGCGCCCCGCCTACAAAACGGACGTCTACCAGCTTGCGGTAATCGCGCGCGAACACGCAAACGGCGCAAAGTGGTTCTATGTCGTCAACTGCGCCAAAAACGACAAGTCTTTCGAAATTTCTTTCGACGCAACGGGCAGGGCGGAACTCTGGAATCCCGAAACGGCGACGTGCACCGAAATTGTCGAACGCAGGGAGTCTGACGGCTATACGACGCTCCGCCTCGACCTCCGCCGCAACGACTCGGTGTTTGTGGTCTTCGACGGCAAAGCGACGAATGCGACGGTTGTCGAATCCAAAATCGACGACAGGCAGACATTCCCGAAAACGCGGGAAAGCTTTGACGTAGCCGACGTCCAAACGCGCCTGATTTCGGAAGAAAACGGCGTCGTGGCGGAATTTTTCAACACGGGCGAAGTTGCGGCAACGCTTTCGGACGGCGCAAAGGTTTCGGCAAAGGCCGAAAAAGTGCGCAAGAGCGTAAATATAAAAACGCCGTTTACCGTGGAGTTCGAAGAGAAGTACGGCGCGCCGAAGAGCGCGGAGTTCGAAAAGTTCGTATCGTGGACGGAACACAGCGACCCGCGCGTTGCGAACTATTCGGGCAAGGGCGTCTACAAGCTGAACGTCGACTTGCCCAAGCTCGGCAAGGACGAACGCGCCTACCTCAGCTTCGGGAACGTCATGGAAATAGGGCGAATCAAAGTAAACGGAAAGTTTGCGGGAACGCTCTGGAAGAAGCCGTTTGTGCTCGACATCACAAAGTTCGCAAAATCGGGTAATAATAAAATAGAAGTAGAAGTCGGCAACACATGGGTAAACCGCTGTCTGTACGATGCGACTCTGCCCGCAGACCAACGCATAACGTGGTCTAACTCGATGGGCTACCACTTTCCGGAAAAAGGCAAAAAGGCGCAGCCCAACCAGGGCAGGGATATGTCGTGGAAACAGGGGGCGATACCGTCTGGTATAATCGGCGCGGCGGAGGTAGTGTTCTCGAAAACCGTTCCGCTAAAATAGAAAACTTCGGCACATGGGGAAATTTAAATCTATAACGGCAAAGTCGTTTGCGGCGTTGTTTGCCGCAAACGCATGCTTGGGCGCGGGGAGCGATTCCGAGTTCTACAAATACACAAACTACAATCCGGACGCGCCCGAAAGCGCGCCGATATTCGAGGGCTTCGTTTCGCCGAAAGGCAAGGCGCGCGTGCAGACGTGGTGGCACTGGATAAACTCGAACGTCTCGCGCGAGGGCATTGACCGCGACTTGAAGTCGATGTCGGAAAACAACTACGGGGCGGCGATAATCTTCAACATCAGCGGTTCGGACGCAATACGCGCTCCCGAAGGCGCGGTGAAATTCAATTCAAAAGAGTGGTTCGAAAATTTTGCCTACACAGTCGAGACCGCGAAGAAGTACGGAATGGAAATCGGAATCCACAACTGCGACGGCTGGTCGGAGGCGG
>JAJXPD010000233.1 GCA_021641325.1 Opitutales bacterium | reverse complement strand
CGACAAGCTCTCCCCCGCCGTTGCGCAGCTGCCACGCCACCGCGCCGACGAACGCCGCCGAAAGCACCGCGACGTACAGGAATGCGAGCGCGATGTTTGCCGCCCCCGCTTTCGGGTTCTTGATTTTTTCAAACATGCGCGGTAGGCTACCACAAAACGCAAACGATTGCAAGAAAACAAAACCGCGCCCCCGCGAATGGACTTGACCTTTTGGGACGGCGAAAGGAAAATTACGCGCATGGGAAAAATTATATTTACGGCAATTTTGTCCGCGGCGGCAACGCTCTTTGCGGACGGAGGAAAACAGGCAAGCGAGGCAATCGAATGGCGCGAAATGTCGGAAATCGGGCTTGAAGGCAAGGCGTGGAACGACACCGAATACCCCTACGGACGCCTGCCGCTGAGGGCGAAAGAAAAGACCACAAAGGCGGTCTGGAACAACTCGCACTCGTCCACGGGCATGTGCATAAACTTCGAGACGGACTCGCCGAAAATCTGGGTAAAGCGCGAATTTTTGTCGAAACAGCTCGGCGAATACAACTTCAACGTGTGCGCGTTTTCGGGCTTCGACCTCTACACGAAAGACGCCGGCGGCAAGTTCCGCATGCTCGCAACAACCCCGCACAACTCCTCGGAGAAATCGGAATACAGGCTCACGCAGACCGACGGCAAAAAGCGCGTATACAGGCTCTATCTGCCGCTCAGGAACACGCTTTTGAGCGCGCAGCTCGGCGTCGAAAAAGGCTCGTATTTCAGGGCTATACCCGCGAGGGAAAAGCCCGTGGTATTTTACGGGTCGTCAATCGTGCACGGGGCGTTCGCCTCGCACGCGGGGCTTTCGCACCCGTCGCTAATCGGGCGCAGGCTCGACGTGCCGATTGTAAACTTGGGCTTTTCGGGAGCGGCGAAAATGGAGCCTGAAATCGCCGACCTCCTCGCGGAAATCGACGCCTCGGCGTACGTCATAGACGCGCAGCCGAACATGGGCGCGAAGCTCGTTTCGGAGCGTTGCGAAAAGTTCCTGCGCCGCCTGCGCAAGCTCCGCCCCGACACTCCGATTTTGCTTGCCGAGCGCGTTGAGCACAACCGCGCGTGGCTGATTCCGCAGGAGGGAAACTACGTCAAGCAGATGTGGAAAATACAGCGCGGCATCTACGACAGGCTCGTCGCCGAGGGCGAAAAGCGCATGCTCTACATGGAGGGCGAAAACCTTTACGGCGCGGACGGCGAAGGCTCTATTGACGGAATCCACCCGAACGACCTCGGCATTATGAACATCGCAAACAGAATGACGCCGATTCTCCAAAAGCTCTTGGAAATGAAGTAGGGAAAATTTACGCGAAAGCAAAACGCGCCCGCGCGGGGAAATCCGTCGGGCGCGTTTTTTTTGCGCGGGCGGCGGCTCAGAAGAACATCTGGATTTGCACAATCACGGCGTCCGACACAGAGCGGGCGTTTCCGCCGAGCGGCTTGTCGAAAAATTCGAAACGCTCCCAGCCGAGCGAGTACTTCAAATACTTGCCGTTGACATACCAGTTTATGCCCGCGTAATAGGCGCAGGCGCGGTCGTACAAGCCCTCCGAATCCATGCCGTAAACGACGTCCTTGCCGCGCACGCCGCGCCCGTCGGTATCCAGATAAGTGTAGCGCAAAACAGGCTCGAACTCGCCGATTCCGTCGAATTTCAGCAGTTTGTACGAGCCCATGACGTACACGCCCCACGGCACTGCGGTCGGCGATTTCGACGTATAGTAGGGTCTGTCGGACGAGCGCGACGCGCCGTATTTTACGCTTGCGAGCATGAATTCGGATTGCAGTTCGAAGTCGCCGCAGTCGAACAGCAGGTAGGTGTTGATGCCGAAAGTGTCGCCGAAGCCCGACATGGGCGCAGGAAGCGGCGCGGACTCTTCGACGGCGGAAACGATTTTATCGGCGTACCCGAAATTGGAGACGAAGCGCAGAGACCAGTCTTCGCGCTTGGTTTCGTAGCCTGCGCCGAGCCAGCAGGAAATGCCGTTGTCGTAGCGGTAGTTGTAGTCGCGCGGCTTCGAATTGGTCAAGCCGAGCGAGTACACAAAGCCGTTCAAGCCGGGAATATCGCCGTTCCAGCGCAGCCCCAAATGCTTGCCCGCAAAGCCGAGAGCCGAGCCGTAGGCGGTTTTTATGTAGCCGTCGTAGCCGCTGTCGCCGCCGCCGAAGTAGGGGCAGAGAATGGAGCGGTCGATGCCCTTGATAATCGACGCGCTGTCTATGTCCTCCACGACGAAGTTCACGGCGGAAAATCCGAACTTGAATTTTCCCGAAATTATGTCGCCGTCGAATTCCGCCGCCCAGTAGAGAGTGTCGAAGGGGCACGCGCTCGGCATTGTCATGCACGCCATCAGCTCGGAATTTTCGGAGGTGTCGATTTTCATTACCGTGCTGAACCTGCGGATATTGAAGCGCGACTCGCCCGCAAGCCCCACGACATCGTGCCCGACGTACGAGTAGCGCATGTGGAGAAACCCGTACAGGCGCATGCCCGCAACGGAATCGGGAACGTCCAAAATAACTTCCGCCTGCTCCTTTTTTATTTCGAAAGCCTCGTCCTCGGTGATGAAGTCCTTTGCGACAAGCGCGTCGAGCAAAGCCGCGTCGCCGACCGTCCCCGCCGCAAACGCGGCGGAAAACGCGCACAGTGCCGACAAAAACGCCACAAGTATCCTC
>JAJXPD010000232.1 GCA_021641325.1 Opitutales bacterium | reverse complement strand
TCGATAGGCTTCTGCATGCTCGCTTTCAAATGCCGCAACATCTACGCAAAAAACGTGGAATTCAGGCGCGAAAAAGGCTCGCGCCAAATGAACGTCGGCAGCCGCGACGCATGGAAAATCCGCGCATGCCGCGGGCTTGCCGTCGTCGAAAACATGTATGTCGAGGGCGTCAGGTGGGACGGGCAGAACGTCCACGGAACTTTCGTCTACCCCTACGGAAGAGTCGGCAAAAACGCCCTGCTTATGTCCAACGACTTCGGCGGGCCGACGGGTTCCAACGACGAAGTTTTCGAGGTCGGGACAAAGGTCGGCTTCTGGAAAAATAAATCCGAGGAAGTTTTGCTTACGATAAAAAGCGTTCGCAAAAGCGGAACGAAAGTGGGGCGCAATTCGCAACCCGCATACGAGGTCGAATTCGTCGAGACTGTCCCAGATTTCGTCGGCGAAACAACCCTATGCAACCTCTACGGGCTGAATCTCGACTCCTACGTTCTCATTAATTCAACGTTCAAAAATATCGCGGGGTGCGCTAGCCTTATCCGCAACGACAACGTAAACATCGCGGGCTGCACTTTCGACCACATCATGTACCCCGCAGTGTGCGTCGGCGGCGCGATTGCCGAGGTGGAGGGCGTGGTTTCCAAGAACGCGTACATTTGCGGAAACAAGTTCGTCTCTTGCGGCTGGTCGGCTCGCCACGGCGCGTCGTCGGCGGTCGCCGTGCGCATACAGCCTTCCCAAAAGACTCCGATTGAAACCGCGCCGTATATCGAAAACGTCGTAATCGGCGGCAACGAGTTCTCGGACTGCAACGTCGGAATAGACGCGGCGGGCGCGGACGGACTCTACATTTCGGGCAACAAATTCGAAAACGTTCGCAAGACAATTTTAGAGCGCAAAAATCAAAATGTATTCATAAATAACAATGTTGAATAGCCTGAATCTGGGCTTTCAGAATCCTGAAACGCAAAAAAAGACGTCCGAACGGAAACTAATTCGGACGCCTTTTTTTTATGTCGTCTCACGACGACCGCAACACTACAACAACACTAATACAACTATACACACGCTTTCTATATCGGACAAAATTTTTTCGCTTAAACGGATTTTTCAAAACTTTAAAATTTTCCATTCGGGACGATTAGAAAAATACCGCCGACAAGCGCGGATATTAACCGATATAAAAAGATGCAAAATATAAAAAATAAGTTGTCGTGCTCGGCGGCTGTCGCGGCATGTTTTTCAATCGCGGCGTTCGCGGAGGCGTCCGCAGAACCCCTCCCGTTCGGAAATTTCGGCTTGGACCAGCTTTCCGAATGCGTCTCGAAATTGCAGTCCGACGTGAAAAACGAAACGGGCTTCAAGCCCTTCTTCGACTACTACGCCGTTCTGCTCACAAACCCCTACGGCGGGGCGGAGCAGGGCACCAACTACACCCACGAAATGATTTACGGCATCACCGGAGACCTCGAAAAAGTCGTCGGCTGGAAAGGCGCAACGCTCGTGGTTTCGGGGGCGTACAACGCGGGCGGAAATCTGTCGAACACGATAGGAAATTTCTTCACGGTCTCGGAGTCGTCGGTGGTTGACGGCGGCATGTTCTTCGAACTCTATCTGGCGCAGAAAATCGACTTGGCAAACGGCGATTCCGCAACCGTGCGTCTTGGCAGAATCGCGATGGCGGACAGCTTCAACTCGCTCCCGATTTTCGGCAGCCTCGTAAGCGGCGCGTTCGACTCTACGCCGGCGTCGATGTTCGGTAACAGCCCGTTCACCTCGTCGCCCGTCGCAACTTGGGGCGCGAGCGTCAAGTACGAAACCGTCGAAAACCTGAGCCTCTGCGCGGGGATTTATCAAATTCCGCAAAACGTGCAGTCTACGACATGGAGCGGAACCGACTGGCGCATACAGTCGGACGACGGCTATATGGCGATGTTCCAAATTGCGTGGAACCCGACATTCTGCGCGGAGTCGGACGGCTCAGGCGGACTTTCGGGAACATACCAAATCGGCGCATGGTTCTTCGGCGGCTTCGACATGCCGTACCTCGACGGCAGCACTGGCTCGCGCGGCAACGGCTACGGATTCTACGCGCACGGGCAGCAGCAAATTTGGGCCGAAAGGGATAATCCGAATAAGTACGTTTCGGTTTTCGCGGGCGCGCAGGTCGCGCCGGTAAATTCGATTTCGACAATGCCGCTAATGCTCTACGGGGGCTTCCAGTTGCAGGGCTTCGTTCCGAAAAGGGAAAACGACGGCTTGTGCGTCGCCTTCGCAAACGGGTGGTTCAGCTGCGAACTTAATAAAGTTCAGGAGGCGACATACGAAAACATGATAGAAATAACATACGTCATGCAATTAAACGAAAATGTATCAATACAGCCAGATTTTCAGTATATAATGAGACCCTATGGCAATAGCGGAATCGACGATGCCATCGTGGTCGGCGGACAACTGGTAGTGTCGTTTTAGCCAGACGGGGGCTGAAAAAGCCCCGCAACGAAAGAAGGACACAAACGGATTATAATAACAGAAAGACATTTAAGAGGGCGAGACTGGGAGATGAAAAATTTTTTTAAATTTCGCATTGACAAGCCCTCTCTAAAATGTATGTTAAAGGGCATAATATTTTAAACCACTGGGGTGGTAGTTCAGTTGGTTAGAACGCCTGCCTGTCACGCAGGAGGTCGCGAGTTCGAGTCTCGTCCATCCCGCCACTTTAAAAGC
>JAJXPD010000052.1 GCA_021641325.1 Opitutales bacterium | reverse complement strand
GCTACGACTTCCCCGCAAAAATCTCCGACGCTTTCGCTTCCGCCATGCGCGACGCCGCAGAAAGGGCTTTCGCCGCGTGCGGCTGCCGCGACTTCGCGAGGGTGGACTTCATCGGCAACGACGAGTCAGACTTCGTTATTCTGGAAATCAACACGCTCCCCGGAATGACCCCCACAAGCCTCCTGCCCAAAAGCGCAAGCTGCGTCGGCTACGACTTCAAATCGCTCTGCGAAAAACTCGCCGAGGGGGCTGTTTCGAGACTCCGCAAATAATGCCGAAAAAACGCACAACAGACTCCGCCGACTGGACGTCCCTCAAAAGCGGAATGTCGAAGAAAAGCTCGCGCCGCAAGCCGATTTCGTGGCGCGCGCTCGGCCGCCGCGTCTGGGTCTGGACAAAGCGCGTTTGCGCCGTAGCCGCGCTCGTCGGGATAGTCTGGGGCGGAATCGAGCTTTACAGAAACTCGTATTTCGACGACTTCTTCGGCGGCGAAAGCAAGCCGATAAGCCGCCTCGAATTCAAGACCGACGGCGCGATAACGGGCGCGTGGCTCAACGGCTACCTGAAAATCAGGCGCGGCACGAAGCTTGCGGACGTCAATATTTTCGCGATAAAGCAGTCGCTCGACGCGATGTCGCAAATCAAAAGCTCGAAAGTCGAAAGGCTCTACCCCGACGTTCTGCGCATCACGATTTCGGAGCGCGCGCCGATTGCGAAAGTCTCGCGAAAGGTGGACTTCCAGACGCGCGTGTTTTTGATGGACTCCGACGGCGCGTTCTTCTCGCCCGTGTGCATTTCGGACGATAAGATAAAATCGCTGAAAACGGTAGCGGGGATAGCCACCAAGTTTGCGGGCAACGCCCCCGCGCCCTACGGGCTTGCGCAAAAGCTCGAAGAATTTTTGAACGCCACGAAAGCCCGCGTCCCCGAAATCTACGGCTCGTGGGTGTCGGTCGACGTGTCGCAGCTCGGCAGCCGCACGCTACCGCTCATAACCGCAACCGCCGCCGACGGCGCGAAATACGTTTTCAAGCCCTCCGAATATCCCCGCCAACTCGACAGGCTGGAATACATAATGAAATACATGAGGGAAAACCCGACAAACAAAGCCGAGAAAATAGACCTCACGCTCGAAGAGTGGTCGGTCGTAAAATTCGAAACACCGAAATCGAAATGAGCAAAAGCAAGACAATAGCCGCGCTTGAAATAGGAACGGGAAAGATGCAGGTTTTCCTCGGCGAAATAGTCGACGGCAAAATGCTCAACATAGTCGGAAGCGGTCAGGCGACGACCGCGGGCGTCAAAAAGGCGGACATCTGCGACGTCGTGAAGGCGGCGGCGCAGGCGCAGGCGGCAATCGTCATGGCGGAGCATTCGGGCGACACGCCGATAAAGTCGGTGTGTCTGGGAATCAGCGGAACGCACATCAGGGGTTTTAGGAATACGGGTTCGGCGAACGTATCCGGCGCGGACGGAATAGTCCGCCGCGAAGACCTGCAACGGGCAATCGACGACGCGCGGGGGAAGTCGCTCGCCGACGGCAGAACCTACATTCAGCGCATTTGCAGCGGCTACTTTCTCGACGGCAAATACTGCGCCGACCCAGTGGGAGAAAAGGCGGAGCACATCGAAGTGTCTTACTGGATGCTCCACGGCGACCGCGAGAAAATCACCGACGCCCTGCATGTGGTGCAGAGCTTCGGGCTTGAAGTGGAATACCTCGTGTTTTCGGGAATCGCGTCGGGATATGTCGTAAGCGACGCAAAGCAGAAGGAAAACGGCGTGCTCGTGGTAGACATCGGCTGCGGCACGAGCGACTACGCCTACTTCAAGCACGGCAAACCCGTCTTCGCGGGCGTAATCCCAATCGGCGGCGACCACATCACAAACGACCTCTCGTTCGGCCTGCGCCTAAGCCGCAAAGACTCGGAGCGCATTAAAATCCACTGCGGAAAGGCGACGATTACCGAAGACGAAAAATCGCAACAGTTCTGGAACATCGGCAACAGGCAAATCGGCGACAAGAAAATCCCGATGGACGCAATCAACCGCATTATCCGCGCGCGCCTCGAAGAGCTTTTCACGCTCATGCGCGACGAATGCGCCGAGCACATGCCCGAATACGCCGAACTCAACGAATGCGTCATCACGGGCGGCACGGCGAACCTCGCGGGAATCTGCGAGCTTGCCTCGGCGGTGCTCGAAGTGCCGTGCTCGAAAGGCAAATTCGGCGGCGCGTTGCAGCCGTCGCTGAGGTATCAGGAATTTGCGACCGCCCTCGGACTCCTCGAACACGCCCGAATGGAGGAGGAAAAATCGGCGCGGAAAAAGACGGGCTGGCTCTCAACACTTTTCAATTTCTGACATGCTTGCAACTTCACAAATAAAAATCGCGGGCGTCGGCGGCGCGGGAATCGCCGTACTCAACGACCTCGCGCCCGAACTCCCCGCGGGCGTCGCAACGGCGGCGGTCGATACCGACGCGGCGGCGGTGGAAGGCTCGGCGGCTTCCGTCAAAATCGCGCTGATTGAAAACGGCGAGGGTTCGGGAGCCGACACAATGGCGGCAAAAGAGGCGGCGGTCGCGCACGCAAAAGAGCTTGAAACGCTCGCCGACGGCGCAAGGCTGCTCGTGCTTCTGGCGGGGCTTGGCGGAGGCACGGGAAGCGTAGTCGCCCCCATGATTTCGAAAATCGCCGCGCAACCCCCCGACTGCGCCGTGTTCGCGTTTTCGGTTCTGCCGCTCTCGGTCGAAGGCTCGCAAAGGCAGACGCTTGCGTTCAGGGCGCAAAACTATTTGGCAAAGCACTGCCGCGCGGCGTTCGCGCTGCCCAACGACCTTATCCTTGCGCGGCTGAACGCGCCGATTGCCGAGGCGTTCGCGGCGGCAAACGCAAACGTGGTTTCGGCGGCGGCCTCTCTCGTAAAAATGCTCTCGGCAAGGGGAATTGTGAACGTGGACTTCCCGACGCTTTCGAAAGTATTTCCGAAAAGGGAGGACGCCCGCGCGTTTGTGGCGTACGGCACGGGTGCCGGCGAAGACGCTGTGGCGCGGGCGGTCGCCGAGCTTTCGAAATCGCCCATGCTGCCCGACGGCGCGAAGCCCGAATCGCTCGTTTTGAGCCTGCGCTGCGGAAAAAATTTCGAGATGAACAAAATGCAAATGCTTCTCGAAAGCGTCTCCGACGCATTCGGCAGACCCGAAAGAATGGCGTTCGGAGCGGCGGCGGAAGACGCGTTTTCGGACAACATCGAAGTTTGCGTAATGGGCCCGTGTTCGCCCGCCTCAAAGCCCGCGGCGGTTGCGAAAGAAGAACAGCCCGCAAAGGCGCAGCCCGAAGCCCAAACGGCGGCGGAACCCGAAGCCGAGCAACCCGCCTCCCCCGCGCCAGCGCAAAGCGCGGCGGCGGAAGAACGGGCTTCCGACGACGTGTCGATGCCAGAAGCAAAGGACGATACCATCACATCGAACGAAAAGGTCGAAGTTGCCGCGCCCCTTGCAAGCGCGGCGGCAAACACGCCCGCCCCCGTGCCCGCCGAACCCGAAGAGAAAGGCAGAAAGTCGTTTTTCGGCTTCGGGCGCAAAAAGAAAAAAGCCCCCGAATCTCCCAAGACGCAGACGGAATTCGAATTCATGGAGCTTTCGCAACAGCGCGGATTCTTTCAGGACACGCCGCCGAATATCCGCAACGGCGTTGACTTGGACGTGCCGACCTACATGCGCAAGGGCATAAAAATAGTCCTCTAACGCGGCAAAAATTCAGAACCGAACGCGGCGGCAAACCCCGCTTTCGGCTTCCCCGCGGTGCGCGGGCGTTTGAAAATTTTTGCGCCGAAGCGTGAAATTTCAAAAGACACAAGCCCCGCGATTCGGAAAAATCGCGGGGCTTGCCTGCTATTATACTATGAGTCGGCGCGGGGAGACGCGCCGCATTTATCTATCGAGGGAAATTTACGCTTCGGGAAACGGCTTGCGCTCGGCAACCCATTTGTAGTAGTCGCGCAGTTTCAGCTTCGACGCCGCGGCTTCGTCGAGAAACACCTTTGTGTTGGGGTGCATTTGCAAAACCGACGCGGGCACCATCGAAGTTATCGCGCCCTCCGCCATGGCGGCGACCGCCTCCGCCTTAGACTCTCCGAACGCGAGCATGACGATTGTCTCCGCCTCCATGATAGTGCCTACGCCCATCGTCAAAACATGCCTCGGAACGGAGTCGGGATTGCCGCCGAAAAACCGCGCGTTGTCGCGCACAGTCTCGCGCGTGAGCGTCTTCATGCGCGTGCGCGACGCAAGCGAAGACGACGGCTCGTTGAAGCCTATGTGGCCGTCGCCGCCGATTCCCAAAATTTGCAGTTCTATTCCGCCCGCGTTTTTAATCGCCCTTTCGTACGCGGCGCACGCAAAGACGGGGTTTTCCGCAGTGCCGTCGGGTATGTGGGTGTCGGCGGGGTCGATGTCGATTTTGTCGAAAAAATTAGAGCGCATGTAGTAGGCGTAGGAGTTTTTGTCGTCCCGCCCGATTCCCACGTATTCGTCGAGGTTGAACGAAACCGCCTTGGAAAAACTAAGCTCGCCGCTTTCGTACTTTTTGACGAGGTTCGCGTAGAGTCCGAGCGGCGTCTCGCCCGTCGCCAGACCGAGCACGATGCGCGGGTTCCTCTTGACCGCGTTTGCAACGAAATCGGCGGCGGCGTCTCCCGCCGCAAGCCTGTCGGGGTATATGTTTATTTCCATAGCTGCTCCAAAAGTGTCGAGACCGATTCTTCCGCCGTGAGGATTTTCGAGACAAACGCGGGCCTCCACGCCGCCCCGCGCCGCGCGAGCACGCGGTAGTTTTGCCCGAACGCGAACTTGGGGGCGTCGCCGCCCTGCCCTCCGACGATTTCCGCGCCGCGGCGCACGTTGTCGGTAAAATACGAGACGAGGTTCAGGTGGTAGGGGTTGCGCTCGACCTCTTTTGTGTGGCACGAAAGCGCGCCCGTCATCGCCGCCAAAATTTCGGGCGAAACCTCCGAAAGCAGGTTGGGATTCTCCATCGCCTGCCAGAGTTCGGTCTGAATGTACACGCCGCTCCACGACAGCGTTTTCAGCGCGTCGGAAACAAGCAGCGACGTTCCGATGTGCGACTTGTTCCAGTCGCGCGGGTGCGGCGCGAAGACGACCGCGGGCTTTTTCCTTTCGATTAGCGCGGCGACTTTGCCGACGCATTCCGCCCAGTATTCAGGCTCGCCCGAACGCGTCTTTTTTGCAATGCGCTCGAAGCCGAAAACCGACATTCCCCAACCGAGGAAGTCGCAGGCGTCGGCAAGCTCCGCCTTGCGCGGCTTCTGCCGCGCCCTGTTCGAGCCGAGCGTTACAGCGGCGTCGATTACGTCGAAGCCGCATTCGGTCATGAAGCGAAGCGGCAGGGAGTTCATGCACTCGTCGTCGGGGTGCGGGGCGAAGATGAGGACGGTCGGTTTCAAGCCGATTTTCGAAAGTTTTGCGGCAAGGCGTTTGCGCTCGTCCAAGTCGGTCTTTACAAAGTCGGAGAGGCGTTTTCCGCCGAACGCCGCGGATTTGCCCGTCTTGACGAGCTTTGCGGACTCGACGTTTTGGCGCACATTTTTAATAAACTCGAAATACGTTTTCATTGTTCCGAAACATAGGCGCGAGCGTTTCGGTATTCAATTTAAAAAACCGCGCACTTGCGCGAATATCAAAATAGTTAAAAGTGCGGCGTTTTGTGTGCAAACAGCGCGCCGCATTTTACAATCGCCGCTTCGGCGGCGGAGAAATTCGGAGGCGGTCATTGCAATCTCAGCCGAATGCAAAAAAAAGCGGCGGGCGAAAATCCGCCCCACTACGCGCCCGACACGCGCCGGAAACAAGGCAACGTTTTGCATAAACAAAAAAACGCCCCAGCCCACGGGCGGAATGACAACACCCGCGCGGGATTTATGCGCGTGCTAGCATTTAAGCACAAAAAAAGCCGCCCGATTGGGCGGCCTTTTCAAAGTGTTTTGGATTATCTGTTGAAACCGATTTTGAATTTCAGACCGATGATGTCGCCGTGTCTGTAATTCACGTTAACAGGGTCGCCGTTGCCGTCCATGTATGTGTCGGTATAGCCGAAGTTGTGCGTCCAGAAAGCCGAGAAGCAGAACTGTTCCGTGAACCAGTATGCGAGTTCCGCCGTTACGACTTGGTAGCACGCCTTGCCCGATTCCGCATTGCCCCTCCACTGCCATGTGGGAGTGAACGAGAGCTGGTCGAGAATTACGAATTCGACGCCGCCGCCTACGCCGTAGATGAAGTAGTTGGAAGAGCCGTCAGTGCCCGTGGACTGGTCGGAGGAAACGTCGTTCCAAGCGTAGCCCGCATATGCGATACCGAAGGGCTTGATTGCTTTGAGAGCGGGAAGCTTTGTTTCGATGTTGAGATAGGGGGTGAGACCTACGCCAACGGAATATGTGTTAGAAGCGACGCCGCTGAGGTCGTCGTTAACCTTGAACTTGCCGGAATAGTCGTAATTAAAGAATGCGTTGGCGTCTACGCCAGCCCATTTAATGTCGCGGAAAGCGTTTACGCCGGGTTTGAATACGGGGGCATTGATGACGGCTTCGCCGTACCCGCCGGTGGGGTTGAGGGTATTGCCGTCAGCCTTGACTTTCGCCATGTTTACGCCGCCGCCGAGGCTTACGTACATGCGCCCGAGGTTGCCGGTATTTTCGCTTTTCTTAGTCCACGCAAATGCGGAAGCAGCCGCAAGGATAAGGGATACAGAGATGAGGGTGAATTTTTTCATATTCATAAATTTGAAAGTTATCCTAATCGCGTTTTTGCAAATGTAAAGCTTTTTTAAAGCAAAAATGAATCCGCCGCGAGGCGGGCGTAAGTAAAGGCGGGACATCTACTTGACTTTTTGCGGGGAATGCCGATACTTTTCAAATTATGAACTCTTTTATATTATACAATCCCACCAAACTCGTTTTCGGAGTCGGCGAGACTTCGAAGCTGGTGCAGCTCGTTCCCGCAAAGGCGCGGGTGCTTCTCGTATACGGCGGCGGAAGCGTCAAGAAAAACGGCTCGTACGACCAGACGGTCGCGGCTCTCGGCAAGAGGAAAGTCGTGGAATTTTCGGGAATAGAGGCGAACCCCGAATACGAAACATGCCTCAAAGCGGTCGAAGTTGCGCGTAAAAACAGGCTCGACTTCGTGCTGGCTCTCGGCGGCGGAAGCGTGATAGACGCATGCAAATTCATCGCAGCCGCCGTGCCTTTCAAGGGCAAAAATCCGTGGAGCATTCTGACGTCGTACGGAAGCAACGTCAAAGAGGCGCTCCCGCTGGGAACGGTGCTCACAATCCCCGCGACAGGCTCGGAAATGAACCCGAACTCCGTCATCAGCCGCAGGGCGACCTCCGAAAAGCTCGCCTTTGCGAGCGACCTCGTATTCCCCGTGTTCTCGGTGCTCGACCCGACTTTCACGCTCACCCTCCCCGATAGGCAGATTTCGAACGGCGTAGTAGACGCTTTCGTGCACGTAATGGAGCAGTACTGCACGCGCCCCTCCGACGCCCCCATTCAGGACGGATTCTCCGAAACCATTCTGCGCACGCTCGTGGCGGAAGGCCCGAAAGCCCTCAAAAAGAAGGACGACATCGCAGTGCGGGCAAACATCATGTTCTCGGCGACAATGGCGCTGAACAAACTCATCTGCGTGGGCGTTCCGGAAGACTGGGCGACGCACCTTATCGGGCACGAAATCACCGCGCTTTACGGAATAGACCACGCGCAGTCGCTGGCGGTCGTCATGCCGAAGCTGCTCTCGTACAAGCGGGCGGCGAAGGGCGATAAAATCGTGCAGCTTGGCAGAAACGTGTTCGGAATTTCCGAAAAATCCAAAAAGGCGGCAATCGACAAAACGATTGAAGCGATTGTAAAATTCTTCAAGAAGATGAAAATCGGGACGGAATTTGCCGACTACAAAATCGACGCAAACGCCGCCCCCGCAAAGGTCGCAGCGAACGTCGCAAAACACTTCACCGCGCTCGGCGAAAACGCCGACATCACGCCCGCCGACGTCGAAAAGCTACTGAAACTCTAAGCCCCCCAGACAGGCAAAAAACGCAAAACGCCCCGCGCCGAAAATGCGGGGCGTTTTTTGTGTCCGCCCTCCACGCAAACGCCAAGCCGCATTGCGGCGACGCGTTCGGGACGGGCGCGTTTTGAAATGCCCCTGCCGCCGTACGAACGGGGCGCAAAAAAAATCGGGCGGCGCGTTCAATGCCTCCCGATTTTTGCAAAGCGCAATATTCTTTGCTTCGCCGAACGAATCCTATTGTTTTGATTCGCAGTGTTTGCAAATCGGGGTTTTGTTCGGACTTCCCATGAAGCCGAAAATCCCCCTGAACACGAGGTCGATTCCGACGAGCACGCCCAAGAACCACAGGGCGTCGGAAATGTTCGCGAGCACAAGAACTCCCAGCACAAGGCTAATCACCGCATTGAACAGCGCGACCGCCGAATTTTGCGCCGCGCACCAGTACACCAGCATCAGCACGCCCTCGGCGAAGAACACCGCCCCCAGCGCGACCGCCACGGCGACTATTCCGAGCGAGGGGAACATCAGCATGCACGCGCCGCCTATTGCGTATATCGCCGCAAGCACAATGCAGAGAAGCCCGCGCCAAAATCCGCCCGACGACGGAATGCCCGCGAGCGCAAAGAACGCCCCGCACAGCATCGCAATCCCCACGATGATTTCGACCGAAAACGAGCTTGCCAGCGGATAGCAAATGCACAACGCGCCCACTATTACATAAAGAACGTTCCATATTTTCGCCCGATTGCTCATGATTTTACCACCTTTCCGCATTTGGAGATTTTGTCGAAACGCTCGCTCACGCGCTTCCAGTTAATCAAATTCCAGAGGGCTTCAACATAGTCGGCGCGGCGGTTGCGGTATTTAATATAGTAGGCATGCTCCCAGACGTCGAAGCAGAGAATGGGCTTCATGCCGCACGGCGCGACGTCCTTGCCCATGACGGGCGAATCCTGATTCGCCGTCGCGCAGATTTTGAGCTTGCCGTCGGGAAGCACACCGAGCCACGCCCAGCCGCTGCCGAACTGCCCCATCGCCGCCGCCGTCATCGTCTTCCGGAAATTCTCGAAAGACCCGAACGAATCCTTAATTGCGCATAAAAGCTCGTCCGACGGGTGGGTCTTCTGCGGAGACAGCCCGCGCCAGTAAAATTCGTGGTTCGCGACTCCCCCGCCGTTGTTGCGCACGGCCGCACGAATGGACACGGGAACGGCGTCGAGGTTTGAAATCAGCTCGCAGACCGAACCGTCGAACTTAAACGAAGGCTCCGACGCGAGCGCGGCGTTGAGCTTTTCGACGTACGCCGCCTGATGCTTTCCGTGGTGGAGCGCGACGGTTTCGGCGTCAATCCACGGTTCGAGGGCGTTTTCCGGATATTCCAGAGGGGTAAGGGTATATTTCATTGTCTTGTCTTCATTTTGATTGTTTTCCGCCCCGAACGACGCAAACGCGAAAATCACTGACGCGAACGCTATCGACGGATATTTTGCAAACGGAAGTTTCATGCAAAGTATATCGGACGCATTGCGGAAAAATAAAGCCCCCTCCCTCCGCAGGCGTATTCCGCCCTCCGACGCGCCGCTGCGTTAAAAAGTGCTTGCTAAGGGAGCGGAAATTTAAGATTGTGGAAAGTATTAGCGTATACAGATGGAAAATTTGGAAAACATCAGAAACTTTTGCATTATCGCGCACGTCGACCACGGCAAGACAACGCTCTCCGACCGTCTGCTCGAAAGGACGGGCACTATCCAGAAACGCGAAATGCAGGACCAAATGCTCGACTCCATGGACTTGGAGCGCGAACGCGGCATCACAATCAAATGCCACCCCGTTACGATGGAATACGTCCGCGACGGCAAAAAATACCTTTTAAACCTCATCGACACCCCCGGACACGTAGACTTCTCCTACGAAGTTTCGCGCTCGCTCGCCGCGTGCGAGGGCGCGATTCTGCTCATCGACGCCGCGCAGGGAGTCGAGGCGCAGACGGTGGCGAACGCCCACTTGGCGGTTGCGCAGAACCTCGAAATTATCCCCGTAATCAACAAGGTCGATTTGCCAAGCGCGCAGCCAGACCTCTGCAAAAAACAGGTCGAGGACATTCTGGCGATTCCCGCCGAAGACGCAATTTTGGCGAGCGGCAAATCGGGCATAGGCATAGACGAAATTCTCGACGCCGTTATCGACCGCGTTCCCCCTCCCCGCCTTGCCGACTATCCCGCCGTCCGAGCCCTCATTTTCGACTGCATTTTCGACGCCTACAAGGGCGTAATCTGCTACGTCCGCGTGTTCTCCGGCTCGATTAAACCCGGCGACGAAATAGTTTTCATGAGCAACGGACGCCGCACGACCGTCAAGGAAGTCGGACGCTTCACGCCGTCGATGACCTCCGAACCCACGCTCGACGCGGGCTGCACGGGCTACATCGTGGGGAACATCAAGGAGGTTGCGCACATCAGAATCGGCGACACTATCACGTCGGCGGCGAACCCCGCCGAGCAAATGCTCCACGGCTACAAAGAGGTGAAGCCGATGGTGTTTTCGGGCATATACCCCGTGGACACGTCGGAATACGAAAAACTGAAAGTTTCAATAGCAAAACTGCAACTGAACGACTCCGCGCTCGTGTATCAGGCGGAGACTTCCGTCGCGCTCGGCTTCGGCTTCCGCTGCGGATTCCTCGGGCTGCTCCACATGGAAATAGTCCAGGAACGCCTGCGCAGGGAGTACGACCTCGACATCATCTCGACCTACCCGAGCGTGGTCTATAAAATCGACCTGCAAGACGGCACGCAAATCGAAATCGACAACCCCTGCCGCTTGCCCGACCCCACCACAATCAAGGCGATTTACGAGCCGATGATTGTGGCAAACATCATGATTCCCACGGAATCCATCGGCGACATGCTCGCGCTCGTCTCGGAAAAGCGCGGCTTCTGCCAAAAGACGGAGCTTATAGACGACACCCGCGTAATGCTCGTGTGCTCGATGCCGCTCAACGAAATCCTCATCGACTTCAACGACAGGCTCAAAAGCATAACGCGCGGATACGGCAGCCTCGACTACGAAATGGACGGCTATGTCGAATCGAAACTCGTGCGGCTCGACATTCTCGTAAACGGCGAGCAGATAGACGCGTTCTCGTCAATCGTGCATGTCGAAAAGTCGGAGCAGAAGGGGCGCGCGCTCTGCGCAAAGCTCAAAGACATTCTGCCCAGACAGATGTTCAAGGTCGCCATTCAGGCGGCAATCGGCGGAAAAATCATAGCGAGGGAAACGATAGGCTCGTTCCGCAAGGACGTTACCGCAAAATGCTACGGCGGCGACATCACCCGAAAGAAAAAACTGCTCGAAAAACAGAAAGAGGGCAAAAAACGCATGAAGCAAATCGGCAAAGTGTCGATTCCGCAGGAGGCGTTCGTGAACGTGCTGAAATCAAACGCGTAGCCGCGGAAAAAAGCGCGGGCGGCGAAAGGAAAACGCAAAATGTTCGGATTTTTCAAAAGCAAAAAACAGAAGCGGGCAAAGGACCTGCTCGGCACGGCGTACAAAGTCTACAACTACCGCTGCGACATAGTGGCGGAGTACGACGCAAAGGCGCTCGCGGCGTCGATAGAAAAGCTCGAAGGGCTTATCGACGACGGCAAGGTAGGCACGGAGGAGTACGAAAAATGCGCCGACGCGCTCGAAAAGCTCATGCGCAAATGCGGCGGCACAATCTACCCGCTCTCCTCGTGGGCCGACTACACCGACATGATTGTTGTTGCGGGGATTCTCGCAATCGGCATCCGCAGCTTCTTTTTGCAGCCCTTCAAAATTCCGACAAACTCGATGTACCCGTCGTTCTACGGAATGACGAGCGTGGTCTACAACGGCAACGACGCAACTCCCCCGCCGAACCTCCCCGAAAAAATCTGGCGCTTTGCGGCTATCGCCGCCGACAACTACTCGCTCACAGCCCCCGAAAGCGGCGAGCTGTTTGTGGAAGTCAACGCGCCGTCGGGCATGCGCGGGCGCGGAGTGTTTGCATCGGAGGTGCGCCCCGTTAAAAAGTACTTTGTGTGGCCGACGTACGAGCGCTTCTACACGTTTTTCGTAAACGGCAAAAAAACCGAACTCGCCCTGCCCGCAGACTTCCAGCTCGACGAAGTGATGTCGAAGGCGTTCGACCTCGAAAAGGCGTCAATCGTCAACAGAAACGGGACGTGGCTTATGAGCCTCGGGAAAGTCGAAAAGGGCGAAAAATACCTGAACTTCGACATCTTGGGCGGCGACATGCTCTTTGTGGACAGGTTCACATACAATTTCAAAAAGCCGAAAATCGGAGACCCAATCGTATTCCGCACAAAATACTGCGAGGGCA
>JAJXPD010000051.1:2720-12509 GCA_021641325.1 Opitutales bacterium | reverse complement strand
GTCAAAGCCCTCGAAGCGTGGCGCGACCTGCGCGAGGGAATTTCGCAAACCCCGCCCGACCCGAAAAAATATCCCAAGCCGCCGTTTTCCGCAAGGCACGAGAACGGGAAGCTCGTGATAGAGAAAGAATCGGTAGACATGTCGCTCAAACGCAACCAGTCGGTTATACACGACATCGAACGGCTCAATTTTCTGCCGCCCGCGCTCAAAACCGCAAAGGGGCGCGAGTACGAGCTTTCGGTAAAAGTCGCAACAGACAAGCGCGGACGCTGCGAAATTTCGCTGTTCGACGGGGGCGAAAAGCTCGCCTCAAACACCGCCGAAACTTTCATGTCGCAGGAGAAGTTCGCAAAAGAGCGCGGAATAGATTTCGTCTCGTTCGGCATGCCCGCCTTTTGGAGCGACTCGCCCCTCTACCGAAAAGTCGCCGACGAACGCTTCCAAGCGGCAATCGCGGCGAACCCCGACGTCAGAATAATCGTAAGGCTCGGCTTCGAACCGCCGAACGAATGGCTCGACGCCCACCCCGACGACCTCATGCGCTCGCCCGACGGCACGCTCATAGAGCGCATGCACGTGCGCTTCCCCACGCCCTCCTCCGAAGCATACCGCCGCGACGCAATGGAGGCGGCGCGGAAATTCGTAGAGTATGTCGAAAAACGCTATCCCGACAACATCGCGGGCTACCACCCGTCGGGCGGCAATTCGAGCGAATGGTTCTACGGCGGAAGCTACGAAAAGGGCTTCCACGGCTACGACAAGGCGACGCTCAAAGCGTGGCGCAAGTGGCTTGCAAAAAAATACCGCACCGACGCCGCGCTCAGAAAGGCGTGGAACAACGCGGACGCCTCGATTGAAACGGCGGCAGTTCCCTCAAAGGAGGAGCGTTTCGGCGCGGAGTGCGCGCTGCTCGACCTTAAAACGCGCCGCGCCGCGTTCGACTTCAACATATTCCTGCAAGACGAAATGACAGACTTCATTCTGCTTGCCGCCCGCACAATCCGCCAGACCTCTCCCGCAAAAAGGCTGTCGGTGATTTTCTACGGCTACGGAATCGGCTTTTCGACGGTCCCGAACGGCCCCGCGTATTCGGGGCACTACGGCTTCAAAAAGCTGCTCGCCTCTCCCGACATCGACATTTTCACCGCGCCCATCGCCTACACCGAACGCCAGCTCGGCGGCTTGAAGCGCACCGTGAGCGCGGCGGAGTCGGTCCTGCTTGCGGGCAAAATCTGGCTCGACGAAGACGACAACCGCACATGGCTCGCCCCGAAATCGGGCTCGCCGCCCTATGTGCTCGACCCCCTGCAAAAAAGCCGCGCCGAAAGCGTGAAGGTAATGCAGCGCAACATGGCAAACCAGACACTGCGCAACATCGCGTCGTGGTGGATGGACTTGTTCGGCTGCGGCTGGTTTCTCGACCGCCAGCTCTGGGGCGTCTTCGACCAGTTCGAAAAAATCGAAAAACACTTTCTCGACAACCCGACGCCCTTCGCGCCCGAAACGGCAATCTCGTACGACGAAACGTCGCTCTGCACGGTCGCGGGCAAGCCAAGCTCGGCGCGAACCTGCGCGCAGTCGGTCTACCACGTCAACAAGTTCGTAGCGCCCACGGGCACGCCATTCGGGCAGTACCTGTTCGACGACGTAGCGTTCGGGCGCGCAAAGCCCAAGCTTCACTACATCGGCGGGGCGTACGCGCTGACGAAAAAACAGCGACTCGCCCTCCGCGCCGCGGCGGAACACACGTCGTGCGTGTTCATCTGGAACGCGGGCTATGTGGATTTGGACGCGGGCGAATTTTCGACTGCCGCAATCGCCGAAGCGACGGGCTTCGACGTCGAGCCTGCCGGCGACACCCCCGCCCTCGCGATTCCGACCGAAGACGGCAAAAAGCTCGGCATTCCGAAATTCGGCTTCGACCTTAAATTAAACCCGCTCTTTGCGCCGATTCCCGCCGCGGGCGACAGGGTGCTCGCAAAATATCCCAACGGCAAGCCCGCAATGGTGCTGCGCACGAGCGGCAAACGCCCGCAGATATACATCGGCCCGACCCAGCTTTCGCCCGAAGTGTGCCGCGCAATAGCAAAAATCTGCGGCGTCCACAGCTATGTTGACAACGAGGCGGTGGCGTTTGCAAACGGCGGCTACCTGCTTGTGTACGCAACAAAAGACGGCGACCACACCGTTTCGCTCAAAACGGAAGCCGACGTCGAAGACGCGCTCGCGGGCAAAAAGCTCGGACGCTTCAAAACAAAAACATTCCCGCTGAAATCGGGAGACGTTCTGCTGATGAAGCTCTCGTCGAAATAGCAAGACATGCCGCAAAAAAAACGCTTCGAGCCGTTGCGGGTTCGGAGCGTTTTTGTTTTTTTGCAAAGCCGAATTTATCGGAACGGGCAAAGCCGCTATTTTACCGAATCTATCAGTTTGAGGTTCGCCTCGCGCAGGCGTTTTTCGTCGAACTTCACGACCTCGCGGTCGTAGGTCATAATGCCGTTCGTCTCGTTTTCGACGTCCGTTGTCTGCGTGTAGACCGCCGCGGTGATTCCGAACTTGCGCATGTCAACAAGCATGTCGATAAATTCGCAATACTTGTCCATCATTTCGGTGGTGCTTTTAAAATTGCTGTATCCCCAAGATTTGCGCTTTGTCCAAGTGTGGTTTTCCACAACGTAGCCCAAGCCGCCGTACTCGCCGATTGCGTTGATTTTCTGGCATTCGAGCATGAGCATGCGCGGGTGCGGGTAGCTGTGGACGTCGGTCATGTCGCCCTTGTTGCCGATGAAGTTTCCGCCGCTTGCGGCGTTGACAAGGCGGGTCGGGTCGTACTTTTTCGTCCAGTCGGCGACCTGCGCGGTGTTCATCTGCCCCCAGCCCTCGTTGAACGGAACCCAGAACACGACAGACGGGCTTGACCAAAGAAAGTCTATCATTTCCCGATACTCCTTCATAAATGTGTCGAACGCCTTTTGCGAAAATTCGCCCGTGTCCTTTTCGAGATAGCGCGCGAACGCCCACGGAGTGCGGACGTTGCCGTCCTTGCCGCAGGGCATGTCCTGCCAAACGAGAATGCCGAGCCTGTCGCAGTGGTAGTACCATCGGGCGGGTTCAACCTTGATGTGCTTACGAATCATGTTGAAGCCCCACGCCTTGGTCTTTTCGATGTCGTATTTCAAGGCTTCGTCGGACGGCGCGGTGTAGAGTCCGTCGGGCCACCAGCCCTGGTCGAGCGGGCCGAAGTTGTAGACGGGCTTGCCGTTGAGCGTCATTACGTCCTTCGAACGCTTCGGGTGCTCGTCTTTCGTCAGCGACTGGCGCGAAACTTTGCGCATTGCGGCATACCCCGAAACTTCGTCGACCTGTTTGCCCGCGTCGAAAAGCTTTACCTTTGTACCGTAGAGGTGCGGAGAGTCGGGCGACCACAACTTGGGATTTTTGATTTCGAAATACGCCTTTGCGTTCGCCGCCGCCTTTGCGGTTGCGACGGTCTTTCCGCCGTCGGAAAGCTCGGCGACAAACTCCGTGCCCGCGGGCGCGAAAACTTCAACCGCCATGCGCGACTTGTCTACGTCGGGCGTGTATTTCACCGACGCCACATGCTTTGCGCCGACAGGTTCGAGCCACACCGTCTGCCAAATGCCGCTAACGGCCGTGTAGAAACAGCCCTTCGGATTGAGCGACTGCTTGCCGCGCGGCTGGAAGCATTTTTCCATGTCGTCGGTCGGGTCGACAACCTTCACGCGCAGAATGTTTTTGCCCGACTTCAACGCCTTTGTGATGTCGAGCGAAAACGGCGTGTAGCCGCCCGAATGCGAGCCGACGTGTTCGCCGTTTACCCACACATCGCAGGAGTGGTCCACCGCGCCGAAATTCAGAAGCACGTTTTTGCCGCTCCACGACGCGGGAAGCTCGAAGTCGCGCTCATACCAAAGGGCATCGGAAGCCGTGAACTTTTTGCCCACACCCGACAACGCCGACTCTACCGCAAACGGCACGAGGATTTCGCCGTCGAACTTTGCGCATTCGGCGTCTATCGGCGTGATTGCATAACGCCAAAGGCCGTTGAGGTTCTTCCATTCCGAACGCTCCATCTGCGGACGCGGATACTCCGGCAATACGTTGTTTACGTCGATGTTCCGCCCCCACTTCGTCATAAGCTGGCCGCCGACAGGCGCCCACGCCGCATTCAAAGACGATACCGCCGATACAAACGCAAACGCCGCCAGTACCGACCCTACATTCCTGATTCTTGTTCTTCCCATATAATATGTGATGTGATTTGTAATAATAATACCCCCTCAAACGTCTGAGGAGCTTAAAACAACCAAAACAAAACCCCAACCCCAACACAAGCAAAAAAAGGGCGCGAGTCGCGAGCGCAAGGTGCGCCTCCCTACGGAGCTTCGGGCGCGAGCCGCGCCGGTCGTCGGAGCTTCGGCAGGCTGCAGCCTGCACGGCAACGGAACTTCGTTCCTTCTGTTATTATTCGGCGCGGGTTACCCGCGCCTTTTCTGGATTACTCCGAATTGCCTGCGGCAATTACTGGCGTTTGGAAAATGCAATATTTTGAAAAGAAACAAATAAAAATAGACGCGCTTTGCGCGGATAAAAAAAAGCGGGAATCCCCAAACACGGATTCTCCGCTTACCGCTTCACTCAACTTTTCTCCCAGAGCACTCTAAAAATCTTCCGCGCTCCGCGCTGTAATATTAGGCGCGTTAGAGTGCCGTTCAGGCGGTGGCTTTCACGCGCTTGCGGGGTGCGTGGCGTACGCGGATTTCACTAAGATACGGTTGCTATGCGAAACGCCCTACTCAACTTTTATCCCAGCGCATTTTAAAAATCTTCCGCGCCGTGCGCTGTAATTTTAGGCGCGTTAGAGTGCCGTTCAGGCGGTGGCTTTCTCGCGCTTGCGGGGTGCGTGGCGTACTTATCGTACGCGAGCAGTCCGCAAGCGCGGGGAAACGCCGCATCAACGGTGCTATAACGCGCCGTTTTTAGGGGCGTCAAAATGCCAGTATAAGGGCGGCTTTGCGCACGGAACAGGGCGCGTAGCATACTTGGCGTACGCAGCAATCCGCAAACAAAAGTCGGCTCGCAAACCCAACAACCCCACTTTTATCCCAACGCAACCTAAAAAACTTCGTGCGCCAGCACTCTAATTTTAGGCGCGTCAAAGTGCTTTCATAAGGGTGGCTTTCCTGTGCACGCAGGGCGCGTGGCGTACTTTCGTACGCGAGCGGTCTGGGCGCACAGGGAAACGCCCTTAGGGAAGTGCTTTCACGCGCCGTCTCGCCCCGTCTAATACCTATAGTGAGAGGGTTTATATGGCCCGTCTACGGAGACGCCGATGTAGTCCGCCTGCTTTTGCGTAAGCTTTGTCAGCTTTGCGCCGAGCTTTTCCAAGTGGAGTCTTGCAACTTCTTCGTCCAAGCGCTTCGGCAGAATGTAGACTTTGTTTTCGTACTTGTCGCGGTTCACCCACAAATCCATCTGCGCAAGCGTCTGGTTCGAGAACGAGTTGCTCATCACAAAAGACGGGTGCCCCGTGGCGCAACCGAGGTTTACCAAGCGACCCTCCGCAAGGAGGAAAATCGAGCGTCCGTCGGGGAACGTGTACTTGTCCACCTGCGGCTTGATGTTCGTCCGCTTGATGTTCGGATACGCCTGCAATTTCGCGACCTGAATTTCGCTGTCGAAGTGCCCGATATTGCAGAGTATCGCCTGATCCTTCATGTTTTTCATGTGGTCGATTGTGATGATGTCGCAATTACCGGTGGTGGTTACGTAGATGTCGGCGAGCGGCAGAGCGTCTTCGACCGTTACGACGCGATAGCCCTCCATCGCCGCTTGGAGCGCGCAAATGGGGTCGATTTCGGAAACGAGAATCGTAGCTCCCAAGCCCTTCAACGCCTGAACGCAGCCTTTGCCGACGTCGCCGTAGCCGCAGACGAGGGCGACTTTGCCTGCAATCATCACGTCGGTGGCGCGTTTGATTCCGTCGACGAGCGACTCGCGGCAGCCGTAGATGTTGTCGAATTTGCTTTTCGTTACGGAGTCGTTCACGTTGATTGCGGGAACGAGAAGCCGCCCGTTCTCCACCATCTGGTAGAGGCGGTGGACGCCCGTTGTGGTCTCTTCGGAGACGCCCTTCAATTCGGCGACGACGTTGTGCCAGTGGTTTTTGTCCTGCGCGTAGACGCGTTTGAGGAGGTCTTTGATTACCTGTTCCTCGTGCGAATCGGAGGGCGAGTCAACCCACTTGTCGCCGTTTTCAAGCTCGTAGCCGCGGTGGACAAGCAAAGTCGCGTCGCCGCCGTCGTCTACGATGAGCTGCGGACCCTTGCCGTTCGGCCAAGTGAGGGCGCGGTAGGTGCAGTCCCAATATTCTTCGAGGGTTTCGCCCTTCCAAGCGAAGACGGGAACGCCCGCCGCCGCGATTGCCGCCGCAGCGTGGTCCTGCGTGGAGAAGATGTTGCAGCTTGCCCAGCGGACGTCCGCGCCGAGGGCTTTGAGCGTTTCGATGAGAACCGCCGTCTGGATTGTCATGTGGAGCGAGCCGCTTATCCTCACGCCGTCGAGCGGCTTTTTGGGCGCGTACTTTTCGCGGATTGCGATAAGCCCCGGCATTTCGTATTCGGCGATGTCGAGCTCTTTTCTGCCCCACGACGCGAGGTTGATGTCTGCTATTTTATATTCCTGTTCTTTCATAAATTTTGCAAAATTTTGCGATTGGCATGCCATTTAGCACAGAAATTTCCGCAAATACGGTGAATCTCCGCGCAGGTTTCAATACAAAATGCGCGGCGATAACGCCGCGTCATTGTCCTAAATATTTTCGAAAACGGGTGGAAAGCCGAAACTATTTTGCGGCTGCGGCTTTGAGCGCGTCCGCCTTGTCGGTCTTTTCCCACGGCAAATCGGACTTCGTGAAGTGCCCGTAGTTCGTCGTCTTCTTGTAAATCGGGCGGAGCAAATCGAGCTGCTTTACGATGTCGGCGGGTTTGAAGCTGAACACCTTGCGGACGGCCTTTTCGATTTTCTCTTCGGGGACTTTGCCCGTGCCGAAAGTGTCTATTGCAATGCTAAGCGGCTGGGGATAGCCGATTGCGTACGCGACCTGAATTTCGCACTTGTCGGCAAGCTTCGCCGCAACGATGTTCTTTGCGACCCAGCGGCACATGTACGCCGCAGAGCGGTCGACCTTGCTGGGGTCTTTGCCGGAGAACGCGCCGCCGCCGTGGCGTCCGTAGCCGCCGTAGGAGTCTACGATGATTTTGCGCCCCGTAAGCCCGGAGTCGCCCTGAGGCCCGCCGACCACGAAGTTGCCCGTCGGGTTGACGAGGAACTTTGTGTTCTTTGTGAGGAGCTTTTTGGGCAGAACCTTTTTGACGACCTTTTCGACAATGTAGTTTTTTATGGTCTTGTGGTCTACGCCCGCGGCGTGCTGGGTGGAAACGACGACGTTTTCGATGTACGCGGGCTTGCCGTTTTCGTAGGCAACCGCGACCTGGCTTTTGCAGTCGGGGCGCAGCCATTTCGGGCCTTTGCCGCTCTTGCGCTGTTTTGCAAGCTCCGTCAAAATTCTGTGGGCGAACATAATCGCCGCGGGCATGTATTCGGGCGTTTCGTTTGTGGCGTAGCCGAACATGATGCCCTGGTCGCCCGCGCCCTGTTCCGCAGTTTCCTTGCCCTTCGCCTTGCGGGCGTCTACGCCCTGCGCGATGTCGGGCGACTGTTTTGTAAGGAGGTTTGTGAGGAAGATTTTGTCGGCGTGGAAAACGTCGTCGTCGTTCGTGTAGCCGATTTCCTCAATCGCCTTGCGGACGATTTTCTCGTAGTCGAGCTTCGCCTTCGTCGTGATTTCGCCTGCGATGACAACGCAGTTGCTCTTTACGAGCGTTTCGCACGCGACGCGGCTGGATTTGTCCTGTTCGAGACACGCGTCGAGAACGCTGTCGGAGATATAGTCGGCAACTTTGTCGGGGTGGCCTTCGCCAACCGACTCGGACGAGAATACGAATTTGTCTATCATAAAATTCAAGTTAGGGTTAAGGGGTTCTTGGTTCAAGTAAAATCGCTTAGTAGGACTTTGCGAATATCGCGCGGTATTTTGCGGGACGCCCCGTGAATATGCACTTTCCGCCCTTCGGCTCGCCGCCTTCAAGCGGAATGCAGCGCACGGTCACGCGCAAATCCTTTCTGAGCATGTCCTCGACCTCTTCGCTGCCGTCGTATTCGGCGACGGCAAAGCCGCCGTGGATTTCGGGCTTCTTTTCGTTCTTCGGGGTGAAGTAGGCGTAGAAGTCCTCCTTCGAGGAAATTTCGACGGTATTTTCGTCGCGGTATTTCTTTGCGCGGGCGAAGAGGTTGTCCTGTATCGACTGCAAGATTTCGGCGATTGTTCCGACGAACTCGGAGCGTGCAATGGCCTTTTTCTCGCCCGTATCGCGGCGGGCGACGAACAGCGAATCCGACGCGATGTCGCGCGGGCCGACTTCGACCCTGAGCGGAACGCCCTTCTTGACCCAGCCCCACATTTTTTCGCCGCCGCGCAGGTCGCGGGCGTCGACGGAGACTTTAACGGGAAGCCCGCAGAATGTCTTTTCTTCAAGCTCCTTTTTGAGGCTGTCGCAGTAGGCGAGCACGTTGGCGCGTTCCTCCTCCTTGTGGAGAACGGGGAGAACCACGACATGCAGGGGCGCGAGCCTCGGCGGCAGAACAAGCCCGTCGTCGTCTGAGTGCGTCATGACCATGCCGCCGATAAGGCGCGTCGAGACGCCCCAGCTTGTCGTCCACGCGTATTCCTGCGCGCCCGACTCGGAGAGGTATTTGATGTTGCTCGACTTCGCAAAATTCTGCCCCAAGAAGTGGGAAGTGCCCGCCTGCAACGCCTTTCTGTCCTGCATCATGGCCTCGATGCAATATGTATCGACAGCTCCGGGGAATTTCTCGCCCTCGGTTTTGCGCCCGCAAATTACGGGGACCGCCATGTAGTCTTGCGCGAAAGTTTCGTAGACGCGGAGCATTTTCTTTGTCTCGATTTCCGCTTCCCCGCGCGTGGCGTGCGCGGTGTGCCCCTCCTGCCAGAGGAATTCGGCGGTGCGGAGAAAAAGGCGCGTGCGCATTTCCCACCTTACGACGTTCGCCCACTGGTTGACCAAAATGGGGAGGTCGCGGTAGGACTGAACCCAGCGCGAATACATTTCGCCGATGATTGTTTCGGAAGTCGGGCGGACGACGAGCGGCTCTTCGAGCGGAGAGGCGGGAACGAGCTTCCCGTCGGGCCCCGCTTCGAGGCGCGAGTGGGTTACAACCGCGCATTCCTTTGCAAAGCCCTCGACATGCTCCGCCTCCTTTTCGAGGTAGCTTACGGGAATGAAGAGCGGGAAGTACGCGTTTGTGTGCCCCGTGTCCTTGAACATTTTGTCGAGGCCGTGCTGCATGTTTTCCCAAAGCGAGTACCCCCACGGTTTGATGACCATGCAGCCGCGAACGGGGCTGTTTTCAGCCAAGTCCGCCGCCTTGATTACCTGTTGATACCATTCGGGATAGTCCTGAGCGCGCGTCGGCTCAATCGCCGTTCTTTTTTCTTTTGCCATAGTAAAATAAATAAATACGGCGTCATTCTGCCCCCATTCCGCCGCGACTTCAAGTTTTAAATGCGCCATTGCGCCGCGTTTCGGAGCATGCGCGTTCCGAAAAACACAAAAAAAGATGCCGCCGCAGCCGAAGCTCCGACGACACCCAACACACATGAGAAATTCGATTTAAATTATGTGAGCA
>JAJXPD010000051.1:0-2710 GCA_021641325.1 Opitutales bacterium | reverse complement strand
GAGAAAAGTCAATACTTTTTTGTAAAAAATTTCCGAAAAAATTTTTTCGGCCATTTTTTGTGGACGCAAGCGCATAAATACCGAATATGAAAACCATGCCCGCCGACAGGACAATCCTACACTGCGACCTCAACGGATTCTACGCGTCCGTCGAAGCCCTCGCCCACCCCGAAATAGGCGTCAAGCCCATGGCGGTGGCGGGGAATCCGCGAATCAGGCACGGCATAATTCTCGCAAAAAACGAGGCGGCAAAAAAGTACGGCATAAGCACGGGAGAGCCGATTTTTCAGGCAAAGAGAAAATGCCCCAAGCTCATTCTGCTCGAACCGCACCACGAAAAATACGCGGAGTATTCGCGCAGGGTGAACGAAATCTACTCGCGGTTTACGAACAGGGTCGAACCGTTCGGGATAGACGAGTCGTGGCTCGACGTGAGCGGCTCGCTCTCGCTTTTCGGGTCGGGCGTCGAAATTGCCGACAAGCTCCGCGAAACGGTGAAGTCGGAACTCGGACTTACGATTTCGGTGGGCGTTTCATTCAACAAAGTCTTCGCAAAGCTCGGCAGCGACTACAAAAAGCCAGACGCTACAACCCTCTTCGGGCGCGGACAAACGCAGATTATCCGCGGACTGCCCGTCCGCGACATGCTGTTTGTCGGCCGCTCGACGGCGGAAACCCTGCGCCGAATGGGAATACAGACCATCGGAGACCTCGCCGACGCCGACGAAAACTTCCTAATCCGCCGCTTCGGCAAGCACGGAAAATCGCTGTCGGAGGCGGCGCGGGGCGAGGAAAATTCGCCCGTGGCGTTTTACGGAGAGGACGACGAAGCGAAGTCGGTGGGAAACTCCATAACTTTCAAGCGCGACCTCGACGGCGCGGCGGACATCAGGGCGGGGCTCGAACTCGTCGCCGAAAAAGTCGCGCGGCGCATGAAGCGCGACGGCGTGAAATGCACGGTTATTCACGCGACAATCAAGGGCGCGGACTTCTCGTGCCTGACGCGCCAGACCACCGTGGACAAGCCGACGAATTCGAGGCTCGCGCTCGCGGAAACCGCCATGCGGCTTGTCTCGACAAACTGGGATTTGAAATCGCCAATCCGCATGCTGGGAATAGCGGGGTCGGGGCTTGTGGACGCGAACGCGCCCTACCAAGCCGACCTCTTCGAACCGCCGCAGGAGCTTTCCGAAAAAAACGAAAAAGCCGAAGACGCATTCTTCGACATTCGCGAAAAATTCGGAAAGTCGGCAATCAGCTTCGGCTCGGAATTCGAGCGCAAAGACAGGGACATCGACGGATAGCCCCGCAGACGGATAGCCCCGCCGCGCAAAACCGCCAATCCGCGCCCCGCAGACGGACGTTTGGCGCAAAAAAATTTCCGCGCGGCAGACAAACGCAACGCGCCTACTCTCCCGCATGCGCAAATAAAAAAAGCCGCGCAGATTGCCCGCGCGGCCCGAAAAAAACTTGAAAAACTACGGATTGAGCTTGCCCTCCAAACGCGCGCGCCAGTACGCGGCAAGGAGCGTGTACGAACTGCCGCTGTCGTGCGAGCCCGAAACCCTCGCAATGCAGCCGCGCAAAATTTTCTCGTGCTTGGGCGTCAGCTTGTAGCCCGGCGAAAGCAGCTGGCCGTTTATGACCTCGGCGCAGTCGCGGGCGTACTTGCGCTTGGAAAGGTCGAACACGGGAGAGTTTTCGACAAATTCGGCGAGCATGTCCATGAGGCCGCCAATCTGCTTTTTGAGCTTCTTGTTTTTTTCGACAACGTAGATTAGTTCGAGCGACGCCTCCATTTGGAGAATCGAATACGCGGGCACATAGGAGCGCATTTTCTTTTCGGGCATTTGGGGAAGCTCCGCCGTGCGCGTCAGCGCGTAGGGCAGGTGCTTTCTGTAAAGCTCGAAATATTCGGACTTCTTCGTAACGTCGTAGGCGGCGGCGTAGAACATGGCAAGCCGCGCGGCCTCGTGCGGATAGACGTCGAGCATTTTGCCGACGCCGCGGTCGTCGGGCATGCCCTTGTAGAATTTAAACGAGTACGGGGGGTTGCCGTCTTCGCGGACTTCGCGCATCATCTTGTCGGCGACGGCGGAAAAAATCTTCCTGATTTGCGCCTTCTCGGCGGACGACGACATCGGAGACCTGTAATAACGCCACATGCCGTGAATGCTGTGCGTGTACTGGTCGCGAGAAGAGCCGGGGTAGACGGACTTGCAGTCGTCGGGCGACACCCCGCGGGCAATGAAACCCTCGTCGCCGTGGGCGGTCGCGGCAAGGACAAGACCTTTGAAAAGCGCGGCGGCGCGAGCCTTTGAGTCGGCGTCTTTCAAAACCTCGTAGCGGTCGCAAAGCCCCGCAAGGACAATGCCGCCAAGCATGGAACAGTCTTCAATGCCCGAACCGCCGCCATGCCAGTTCGTCATGCCGTTTTTCTTCAAAGGCTTCAATTCGGCAATCTCGGCGGGAGAAGGAACCTTTGTAAGAGGAGCAGTGTAAAATAGGTTGGACTTCGGCGAATAAAAGACCCGCGAACTATCCTGCCAAAGACGCTCCATCTTAGATTCCAGAGCCGCATTGTCGTCGGGATTCACCTTTTGGGCAAATGCGAACGACCCCGCAAGCGAAATTATAGAAAATACCAGTGTTAATGACAATCTTCCCATATGCGTTATTCTATATTAAAAACAACACCCTACAAAAAAAC
>JAJXPD010000231.1 GCA_021641325.1 Opitutales bacterium | reverse complement strand
CTCTAAACGGGCATATGTTTAAAATCGGAAAATACAAAACACTGGCAACGGCGGCCGCGGCAATGGCTGCGGCGTTTGTTCCGCAATTTGCGACGGCGCAGAGCGACGTCCGAATCCTCGACGCGCTCGTCTCGAAGGGGCTTCTCGAAAAGGCGGAGGCGGACGATTTGAAAAAGGGCATGGCGGAAATCCCCGTAGTGGAAACGCCGACCGACACGTTCCTGAGAATTTCCGGCAAGATGCAGTCGCAGTACGAATACATCTACGCCGACTGCACCGACGGCGCGGTTGCCGACTCTTCCGCGAGCGTCGGCAAATTCATAATCCGCCGAATGATTCTCACGTTCAATTCGGACAACAAGCGCGACTGGGGCACCCAGCTTTCCTTCGACTTCATTCTGCCCAACCAAATGTCCATCACCTATCTTTGGAAGCGCGTTGACTGCAATTTTGTGAAGGGCGAATTCAGGTTCGGATACGTCAAGCCGAATTTCTGCTTCGAGGAAAACATGTCGCCGTTCAAGCTCTATTGCGTTGAGCGTTCCGTGGCTACCTACTACTGGGGCGGCCCGCGCAAGGGAAGCGCGCGCAAGCTCGGCTTTGCGTCGTTCATGACGGGCGCGTTCTGGTACGGCGAATCGCGCGAAATCAGGGGCTTGAAATACGCCTTTGCCGCAACGAACTCCGACAACTACAAGGTCGGCTACGAGTCCATTTCCGACGGCTCCGACAACGCGCCCAACGTCTGGGCAAGCTCGTCCTACGCGACGGACATCGGCGGAGTCAAAACCACGTTCGGACTGAACCTCGGCTGGGGCTCGGCGGCGAATAAGACGGGCCGCTATTGCGCAACGGCAATGTACGGCGCAAACCCGTACATCACCCTCGACTGGGGCGCGCTCCGCACATACGCGGAATTCATAATCACGCAGGCGGACGGCGCAAAATGCCTCGACGGCTCGTACGACTCGCAGCTGCCGTTCGGTCTGAACTACATGGTTGAGTACAAGTTCGACATCGGCGAATTCGGGAAAATCGGCCCCGCGTTCAGGTTTTCGTACCTCGACACCGACGGGCGCGGCGTGTCGCCGTCGGACGTAATCAGGCAGAGCGTGAACGTTTCGGGCGACACCCCGTACCTGCGCGTGAAAAGCTTTTACTTCGGTCTGAATTGGTACATTCGCGGGGACAATCTGAAAGTCCAAAGCGGCTACGAATACGCGCATTTCGACGAAAGCGTGGGGGAGACGCAGGGGCTGGACGTAAACTGGTTCAGAACACAGGTTCAAGTTCTATTTTAAGGAAACACTAAATGAAACCGAAACAAATAATAGCATTGACGATATCAATCTCGGCGGGACTCATCGCGCTGTTGATGTCGCCCGAAAACTACCACATTGCCAATCTCAGCGTTGTAGAACAGCGCGTTATTGCGCTTTTTATATTCGCCGCGCTTATGTGGATTACCGAGGCCGTCCCGATTTGGACAACTTCGGTTCTCACAATCGTGCTCATGCTCCTGACTGTCTCCGACAGCTCGTTTTCGTTCCTCCGCGGCGAAGACGTCGAGGGCGCGCGCGCATTCGGCAAACTCATAAAATACAAGTCGCTGATGGCGACGTTTGCCGACCCTATCATCATGCTGTTCATGGGCGGCTTCTTCCTCGCAATCGGCGCGGGCAAGTGCGGCTTGGACAAAAATTTGGCGAGGGTGCTTTTCAGCCCCTTCGGAAACAAGTCGCAGACGGTGCTCTTGGGCTTGATGTTCGTTTCGGCGGTGTTCTCGATGTTCATGAGCAACACGGCGACAACCGCGATGATGTTCGCGGTCATGACCCCGATTCTCGCGCCGATGGAAAACAGCGGCAAGGGAAGAATCGCGCTCGTCTTGGCTATCCCCGTGGCGGCGAATATCGGCGGTATCGGCACGCCCATCGGCACGCCCCCGAACGCAATCGCGCTCAAATACCTCAACGACGTAGACGGTCTCAACTTGGGAATCGGCTTCGGGCAGTGGATGGTCGCGATGGTTCCGTTCGTGATTTTGATGATACTCGTTTCGTGGTATCTGCTCATCAAGCTTTTCCCGTTCAACCGCAAAACCCTCGACATTTCGTTCGAAGGCACTTTCGAAAAGTCGCGCAAGGCGTACATCATCTACGCGACGTTCGCGGTTACGGTTCTGCTGTGGATGTTCGACAAATTCACGGGCATCAACTCTAACGTAGTGGCGATGATTCCCATGGCGGTCTTCACGGTTACGGGCATTGTGGATAAGAACGACCTCAAACAAATCAGTTGGGACGTTCTCTGGCTCGTCGCGGGCGGCTTCGCGCTCGGCGTCGGCTTGCAGGAAACGGGCTTGGCAAAGCACATGATTGACTCAATCCCCTTCGGAACATGGTCGGCGACGGCTACGATTATCGGGTCGGGTCTGCTGTGCTACGCAATGTCGACGTTCATGTCGCACACGGCGACTACCGCGCTTCTCGTCCCCGTTCTGGCGGCGGTTGCGGCAGGCATGAAGGACGCTCTGGCGTCGTTCGGCGGCGAACCCACGCTGCTTGTGGGCGTCGCGCTTTCGGCGTCCCTTGCGATGGCCCTTCCCATCAGTACGCCCCCGAACGCAATCGCGCACTCGGCGGGTCTTACAACCCAGAGGCAGATGGCGACAATCGGCATACTTGTCGGCGCAATCGGTCTGTCGGTCGGCTACATTTTGCTGTTCTTCCTCGGAAGCATAAAATACTTCTAAAAGCCGACTCGGAACTTTCCGCAAAAGCCCCTCCGCAAGAG
>JAJXPD010000050.1:2665-12691 GCA_021641325.1 Opitutales bacterium | reverse complement strand
CATAAATTAATACTCGGAGATATAAATAAAGCGGTTTATAGTCCCAATTTGCCCCGAAATGTCAAGGCAATTTGAACTTTCCGCCGCGGCGGACGGCGCGGGCGGCGGCGCAAAAAGGTTGAAAAGACGGAAAAATCGTGCTTGGAAAAACGGGGAAAAAGTGCAATTATCGGGCTTTCATTTTAGGGCAGATGATAGAGTATTTGAAGATTTCAAACCTCGCGCTACTAGAAGAGGCGCGAATCGAATTTGCGGGCGGATTCACCGCGATTACGGGCGAAACGGGCGCGGGCAAAAGCGTCATGCTCGGCGCGTTGTCGCTGCTTGCGGGCAACAGGTGCGGGCGCGAAATCGTAAGGAACGGCTCGGACGCCTGCCGCGTGGAAGCCCTGCTAACATTCCCAGACACATCAGAAATCGACGCGTTCCTCGAAAGCAACGGAATACAGAAATGCGACGACAACTCGCTTGTCCTAGCCCGCGTAATCAGCCGCGAAAAGGCGGGGCGGGCGTTCGTCAACGGGACACTCGCGCCGCTGTCGGCGCTGGCGGAGCTAGGTCGCATGTGGATAGACTTCCACGGGCCGCGCGAGCCGCAAAAGCTTTTCTCGGCAAAAAACCAGCTCGAAATGCTCGACAACTACGCCGGCGACAAAGCCGACCGCGACGAATACCTTTTATTATATAGAGAGAGCGCGAAAATTCTCGGCGAAATAGACGCGCTCAAAAATTCGAAAAAGCTTTCGCCCGACGAAATCGAATACCTCAAAAGCCAAATAGAGGCGATTGACGCCGTGAACCCCACCGACGAAGCGGTGGCGGAGCTTGAACGGGCGTCGAAAGTCGCGGAAATGGCGAGCGAAATAGTGGAGAAATCGAACGCCGTCTACGGGCTTTTGGAGGGCGAAAACGGCGCGTCCGAGCAGCTCGCGCAGGCGAACAGGCTTGCGTCGGACCTCGACGGCGCGGGCGACGATGCCGCCGCCCTCTCTCAGAGGCTCGCAAACGCGGCGGTGGAGCTTTCGGACATCGCGGAGGAATACGCGCGGCTTGCGCGTTCGTGCGACATGTCGGAGGAGGAAATCGCCGCAGTGCGCGAAAAAATGTCCGACTGGCTTACGCTCTCGCGCAAATACGGCGCGACGCCCGAAGCCGTGCGCGGGGCGCGGGCGGAAATGGCGCGGAAAATCGAGATGCAGTCCGACGTGGGGGCTTCGATAAAAAAGCTCGAATCGCGCGAAGCCGAAATTCTCGCAAAGCTTGCGCCGCTTGCAAAATCCGTAATGGAGACGCGCAAAAAGGGCGCGGAAAAACTTTCGAAAGAGGCGGCAAAAGTCCTCGGAAGGCTCGGCTTCAAAAAGGCGGAATTCGGAATCGCGGTATCGACCGACCCCGAACCGTCGCCGAACTGCGGAAGCTCTTGCGAATTCGAATTCGCGGCGAACGCGGGACAGCCCAAATATCCGCTCGCGAAAATCGCCTCGAGCGGCGAAATCGCCCGCGTAATGCTTGCGCTAAAAACCGTGCTCGCGCAGGCGGACGGAACGCCCGTGCTCGTGTTCGACGAAGTAGACGCGAACGTCGGAGGTGAAATCGGCGCGGAAGTCGGGAAGGAGCTTGAAAAGCTCTCCGAAAACAGGCAGATTTTCTGCATTACACACCTGCCGCAGGTTGCGGCGCGGGCGCACAACCACCTGCTTGTGCAAAAAACGCAGACGGCTGACTCCACAAGCGTTTCGATAACACCCATCGGCGGCGACGAAACGCTCAGGGTTTCGGAGCTTGCGAGAATGCTCGGCGACAGAAACTCGGAATCGGCGTTGGCGCACGCGAGGAAACTTTTAAACATTTAACAAAAAACACTTTTCGATAAACAATGGCGAAAATCAAAAGAGGCGCAAAACTCGGCGACATCGTCGGGCGCAGACACCCCGTCGCGGCGGCGGCGATGATTATCCTCGGCGCGTTAATCGGGCTTTCAATGCTCGACTTCGCGTCGGGGCAGGAGATTTTTTTCAAACCCTATTTCGAGCCGTTCATCGCCTCCACACAAAGCGCGGGCGCAAACATCTGCGGCAAATTCGGCGCGACATTCTGCACGGCGACATTCCTGCTTCTCGGAGGCGCGGCGTACATGATTCCCGTCTACCTGATTTGGCTCGGCGCAATGTGCTTCAAGCGCAGCGCGGCGGCGGTCTCGAAAGGCGTGCTTGCGGCGTCGCTTGCGGGGCTGCTGCTGTTTTCGGTGCTGTGGTCGGTAATTCAGGCGGCGGTTGACGGAGCACAGTCGGCGTCGTTTCCGTCGGGCTGGGGCGGAAAATTCGGCGCGCTCGTGTTCGACAACCTGCTCAGGCAATTTCTCAACATAACGGGAAGCGGAATACTTGTGGGCACGCTCTATCTGGCGTGCGTCGTATTCGTGTTTGTGGAAAGCCCCGCGGAGGCGGCGAAAGAGCTTGTCGGAGCGGCAAAGGCTGCGCCGTCGCACCTCTGGAAGCTCGCAAAATTCGCGTTGGCGGCGGCCGCGTGGCTGCCGAAAAAACTGCTCTCGCGCAGACAGACCGACGACGAGGACGAAGCCCCCCTGCCCCGCCGCAAAAAAATGGCGGCAAAGGCAAAACGCGCCGCAGAAGCCGAGGCGCAGTCGGCGCAAAAGGCGGACGAAATCCGCGCCGCGCAAGCCGAACAACCCGCCGACGGACAACCCGAAGAGCGGGCGGAAGCCGACACTCTCGCCGCGCCCGAAGAGAAAAAACCCGCCGAACCCGCACAGCCCGAAGAAAAGCCCGTCCCCAACGCGGGCGTAGAAATAGACGCGCCTATTAGCGACTTCTCCTCCCGCTTCGACGACGACGAAACCGACGGAAAATTCTTCGACGACTTTGAAAGGGAATTCGAGCAGACTTCCGCCGAACCCGCGTCCGCCGAACGGCAGTCGGACGGCGCGTCCGAACAGCCCGCCGTTGAAGCGGCGGCGCAAAATTCCGAAACACAGCCCGCCGCCGAAGCGCAAAAATCGGGCGGCGCAATAGATTTAACGCACGTCCGCGCCGAGCCGCAAAGCCGCCCCGCGCCAGCTGCGGAGGAATCCGCGCCGACAATAGACGTCGTGCGCTTCAAGGAGGAAAAAGTGGAATTTGCAAAAGAGGAAACCACTAAAAACGGCTACGTCTTCCCGTCGATTGACCTCCTCGCCGAGCCGCAGGACAAGGACGACCTACCCGAAGAAGACTACGACTCGCGCATTGCCGAAATCGTCAACGTAATCGGCTCGTTCGGCGTGAAAGTCCTGCCCGACCACGCCTACCCCGGCCCCGTCATCACGCGCTACGAAGTAAAGCCCGCCGCGGGGGTCAAAATTAGCAGAATCGCGAACCTCGAAGACGACATCACCGCGGGAATCAAGGCGCAGAAAGTAAGAATCATCGCCCCCGTTCCCGGTCGCGGCACGGTCGGCATAGAAGTTCCGAACATTCACAGGCAAAACGTTTCACTGCGCGAGGTTCTGCAATCGAAGCAGTGGCGCGACAACAAGTTCGAAATTCCGCTCGCGCTCGGCAAGGACGCCGTGGGCGAGCCGATTGTCGCAAACCTCAAAAAAATGACGCACGCGCTCATCGCGGGCTCTACAAATTCGGGCAAAAGCGTCTGTATCAACACAATCATAGTATCAATGCTCTACAAAATGACGCCCGAAGACCTGCGCCTGATTATGATTGACCCCAAAATGGTCGAGTTGCAGGGCTACAACTCCGTGCCCCACATGCTCATTCCCGTAGTTAGCGACGTCAAAAAAGCCGCCGCCGCGCTAAAATGGCTAACCGCCGAAATGATGCGCCGATACCAGATTTTCAATAAAACGGGAGTGCGCAACATCGACGGCTTCAACGCGAAAATCCTCAAAGACAAAGAGCAAATGCGCGAGTCCGAACGAGAGTTCGCCGCGCTCTCCCCCGAAGAGCGTCAGGCGGCAATCGCCGCCAAAGAGGAGGGCTTGGACGAAAACGTCGAAATCCCGAAAGAAAAACTGCCGTACATCGTCTGCATTATAGACGAGCTTGCCGACCTTATGAGCGTAGTCGGCAAAGAGGTGGAATCGTACATCGCCCGAATCACGCAGTTGGCGCGGGCGGCGGGCATACACATGATTATCGCAACGCAACGCCCCGACGTAAAGGTCATCACGGGGCTGATAAAAAACAACCTCCCCACGCGAATCGCCTTTAAAGTTACATCGCAGATAGACAGCCGCACGATTCTCGACCGCAAGGGCGCGGAATCGCTCATCGGCTGGGGCGACATGCTCTTCCTCAACAACGGCACGTCCGACCCCGTCCGCGCGCAGGGAGCGTACCTTTCCGACGGCGAAATAGAGGCGATAGTGGAGGCGTTGAAGGTGAACGGAGAGCCGCAGTACGCCGAAGACGTGCAGTCGGAAATCGACAGCGCGACCGACGAAGAAGACGACGCGGGCGACGGCGGCGAATTCGGCGACCCCATGATAGCAAAGGCGGTCGGCATAATCCGCGAGACGAAGAAGACGAGCATTTCGTTCCTGCAACGCAAGCTCGGCGTGGGCTACAACCGCGCCGCAAACATCGTCGAGGAATTGGAGCAGCGAGGACTTATCGGGCCCGACAAGGGGCAGGGGCAGCGCGACATATTTCTATAATTTAACAATTTGGATATAAGCGACTAACTAACTTCAAATATAAAAAATGGTTGACTAATCGCGCTTTTTTTATATTTCTGCCGACTTTTACTAAAAAATTTAGAGGAGACAATCCCGATGTTAGTTGAAATGTTAAAGTCCAAGATACTGCGAGCCGAAACGACCGACGCCCGCATAGACTACGAAGGCTCGCTTGCGATAGACTTGGACCTCATGGACAAGGTCGGCATGCTGCCCTACGAAAAAATCCTTGTGGGCAACATCTCGAACGGCAAACGTTTCGAGACATACGCAATACCCGCCCCGCGCGGAAGCGGCACGTTCTCGGTGCGGGGGGCGGCGGCGCACCTCGGAAACGTCGGAGACCTTCTCGTAATCATGTCGTTCGCGCAGGTGGACGAGCGCGAAATCGCAAAACACCTGCCGCGCACGATTACGCTGGCGGAGAAAAACACGAAAATCATAAAGTCGCAAAACATGATTGCATAGCTCGAACGCGCAGGCGTCGGGCTTGTTTCGTAAAAGAATTACCAAACATCAAACCCAAAAAGATATGTCATACAAACTGTTCATACCCGGACCCGTAGAGGTCTCCGAAAAAACATACAAGGCAATGACGACACCCATCGTGGGACACAGAAGCAAAGACTTCGTGAAACTCGTGGACAACATCATGCCGCGTCTCAAACAGTTGTTCTACACGAACGACCCCGTTTTCCTCAGCACAAGCTCGTCGTGGGGCGTAATGGAAGGCGCAATCCGCAACGTAGTAAAGAAGGGCGTGCTCAACTGCTGCAACGGCGCGTTCTCGGACAAGTGGTACGACGTATCGAAACGCTGCGGCAAGGAAGCCGGCGAATTGAAGTTCGACTGGGGCAAACCCGTATGCCCCGAAGCCCTCGAAAAGGAGCTTTCCACAAACAAGTACGACGCCGTAACGATTATCCACAACGAAACGTCCACGGGCACTATGAGCGACATCAAGGCGCTCTCGGAAGTGCTTAAAAAATTCCCCGACGTCGTTTCGATTGTAGACACGGTAAGCTCGTTCTCGGCAATGCCCATCAAGAAGGACGAACTCGGAATCGACGTAATGGTAACGGGCTGCCAGAAGGCTCTCGCAATTCCTCCGGGACTCTCGTTCTGCTCGGTTTCCGAAAAGGCGATGAAACGCGCCGAAACGGTCGAAGGCAGAGGCTACTATTTCGACTTCCTCGAATTCAAGAAATTCTTCGACAAGTCGCAGACCCCCTCCACCCCGATTATCTCGATGCTCTACGCGCTTGACAGCAAGCTCGACGACATCTTCGAAGAGGGCGTCGAAAACCGCTACGCGCGCCACGCCGAAAACAACAAGCTCGTCCGCGACTGGGGCTACGCGCACGGCTTCGAACTTTTCCCCGAAGAAAAGTTCGGCTCGGTAACGCTCAACTGCTTCAAGAACAACCTCAACGTAGACCTCCCCGCGCTGCTCGACGAGCTGAAAAAACGCTTCAAGATGGTGTTCAACGGCGGCTACGGAAAAATCAAGGGCACGACGTTCCGCATCTCGAACATGGGCGACGAAACGCCCGCGACGATGAAGGAACTGCTCGACAACATCGACACGATTCTTCCGAACTACATCAAAAAGTAGTTTCGGTTTCCGCGGTGTGCGCGCTTCGGCGCGCACGCCGATTTTTTTTGAGAAGAAACAAATACCGTATTAGAACACTTCCGTTTTTTTAGAATGAAAAAGCTTGTTATTTCGGAAAAACCGTCGGTTGCGGCGGACATCGCAAGAGTGCTCGGCAGGGCGAAAAAATGCGACGATTATTACGAAAACGACGAATACGTAATCGCCTCCGCGCTCGGACACTTGGTGGAACTCAACATGCCCGCGGACATCGACAAAAAATACGCCCGCTGGTCGCTCTCGAACCTCCCGATTATCCCCGAAAAATTCAAGCTCAAGCCCATCGAAAAGACGAAGGCGAAGCTCGCCGCGCTCAAAAAGCTGCTCTCCCGCAAGGACATCGACGGTGTAATCAACGCGTGCGACGCGGGGCGCGAGGGCGAACTCATTTTCACGTACATCTACGAAATCACCAAGTGCAAACTGCCGCGCCAAAGGCTGTGGGTTTCGTCGATGACGCCCTCCTCCATCTTGGAGGCGTTCTCGAACCTGAAATCGCAGGAGGAAATGGAGTCTTTGCAGGACGCCGCCCGCTGCCGCAGCGAGTCCGACTGGCTTGTGGGCATCAACGGAACGCGGGCAATCACAAGCAGAATGTACGGCTCGCGAGGGAAGAGCCTTGCGTCGGTCGGGCGCGTGCAGACCCCGACGCTCGCGATGATTGTGGAGCGCGAGCACGAAATCCAGAATTTCAAACCCACACGCTACTGGAAAATCACAGCCGAATTCGAAATCGAAAACGGCAAATACGAGGGCGTCTACCAGCGTCCCGACTTCAAGCAGAAAGACAAGGACGCCAACGACAAGGCGGACAGAATCTGGTCGCACGCGGACGCCGAAAGAGTCCTCAACGAAGTCCGCGCCGGTGGCGGGGCGAAAGTGAGCGACAAAAAAACGCAGTCAAAGCAAATCGCCCCGCGCCTCTACGACCTCACAACCCTCCAACGCGAGGCGAACAACAAATACTCCTTCCCCGCAAACAAAACGCTCAGCATTGCGCAGTCGCTCTACGAAAAGCACAAAATGATTACATACCCGCGCACGGACTCCCGCGCCCTCCCCGACGACTACCGCGGGGTTGTCGTCCGCACGATGGAGTCGATGGCGGAACCCTACCGCAGATTCGCGCAAAAGGCGGTCGACGAGGGCTACGTCAAAAAGGCGGGCAAAAGAATTTTCGACAGCAAGCAGGTCAGCGACCACTTCGCGCTCATGCCCACGGACGTTTCGGGCAAAAAGCTCACCGACGACGAAGCTAAAATCTACGATATGATTGCCCGCAGGTTCGTCGCCGCGTTCTACCCCGAAGCCGTGTTCGACGTCACGACGCGCATTTCGGCGGTAGGCTCAAACATCTTCAAAACCGAGGGCAAGGTGCTCCGCTCGGCGGGCTGGCTCGACGTCTACAACAAGGAGACGTCCGACAAGGAAATCCTGCCGCCGCTCGCCGACGAAAAGGAACGCGCAAAAATGCTCGAAGCGCATCTCAAAGAGGAATCCACAAAGCCGCCGGCGCGGTACACGGAAGCCACGCTCCTCTCGGCAATGGAGGGCGCGGGCAAGCTCCTCGACGACGAGGAACTCGCCGACGCAATGAAAGACAAGGGGCTGGGCACGCCCGCAACGCGCGCGCAAATCATAGAAAACCTCATCGCCCACAAACTGGTCGAACGCGAACGCCGCGACCTAATCCCGACGGCCCGCGCCGAAAGCCTTATCCGCTTCCTCGACGCGCTCGCAATCGACGCGCTCACAAGTCCCTCGATGACGGGCGAGTGGGAGCAAAAACTCCGCCTTATCGAGCGCAAACAGCTCTCGCGCAAAACGTTCATGGACGGCATCTGCGCAATGACGACGCAAATTGTGGACAAAGCCCGCAACTTCGTGGAGGAGGAAGTGGAATCGCACGAAGTCGATATTCCGAACCCGATTGACGGCTCGAAGCTTATAGAGACTTTCCGCGCGTACAAATCAAAAGACGGCAAGTTCATAATTTACAAGACGATAGGCAACAGGAAAATTTCGGAGGAGGAAGTGCGCGAGCTTGTAACAAAGGGGAAAGTCGGGCCGCTCGAAGGCTTCAAGAGCAAAATGGGACGCCCCTACACGGCGACGCTTAAACTCGACGAAAACTTCGCCGTAAAATTCCAGTTCGGCGACAACCCCGACGGCACGGAACGCAGACCCGAAAACCTCGAAGACGCGCCCGTTGTCGGCAAATGCCCGAAGTCGGCAATGGGGCTTTGCAAATGCAAAACGGGAGAGCTTGTGGAAACGGAAACCGCATACGTCTGCCGCTGCCCGAAAGGCGAGGAACGCAAGTGCTCGTTCAGGCTCGGCAAGACAATGCTTTCGCACACAATCACGCGGGCGGAAATCGAAAGCCTCACAAACACGGGCAAAACCCCCGTTATCGAGGACTTCGTTTCGAAGCGCACAAAGAAAAAGTTTTCGGCGTCGCTCGTGCTCGACGCCCGCGGAAGCATCTCGTTCGAATTCACAAAACGCACGGGCAGAGCCGAACCGAAAGAGCAGAAGAAATAGCAAAACACCGACGCGCGTTTTCGGGAAACCCCGCGCTATTTTGGAAGCCCGCTTTGCGAAACTTTCGATAAGCATTGTGCCCGTTTTTTAATCCGCCGAAGTTTTCGCAAATTTTAGAAAATAGTTTGCGAATTTCGGGCGCGAAAAGCTCCGCAAAAAAAACCGCCGAATCGGCGGTTTTTTCGCGCACAGGCGGCGCAGCAGAAATCCTGCGCATTCCAAGACATACAAAAGGATTGACCTAAAAACGCGCGTCCGATATTTGTAAACCGCTATGCTTATAAAAAAATATCTGTGTGTGATACCGGCTCTCGCCTTTTTACTAGCCGCATGCGGCAAAGACGTGGAAACGTACAAAGTGGAGGACGTCGGCGGCGTGCCGCGCATAACGTTCGACGGCAAGCCGCAAAGGGCGCGAATGCTCTATGTGTCGCCCACATACTTCACGCCCGCCCCGCCGGAAATCAAGCCGCTCGAAACGAAGTGGCGGAGCGTGTCGTTCGACGTCGAGCCGCAAAAAACGCCAATAGACGACGCCCGCTTCCACATCAGAACCGAAAACCAAGTTTGCGAATATTTCCTCTCGAAATTCGAAATAACAGAAAAGGAAAGCGGCAAAAAAATCTTCGAACTGAAATTCGACGGCGAAAAGCCCGACCCCCGCATAAACTACTGGTGCGTCGGAAAAGAAAAAGTAAAACAGCTGCCTTTCACGATGGAAAACGCGCAAGTTGACGGCGCGAAAAACGGCGCGTTGCGCATTGCAATCACAAAAGGAACGCCTCTGCTCAACCAAATCCACGTCTACGTAAAAGACATCAAACTTGAAGCGGGCAAGGCGTACACAGTAAAATTCAGAATCAAGACAAGCAAAGAATTTGCGCCGCTTAGGTATGCGTACACGCTTCTGGACAGGGCGGACGGACAATACAAGGCAATCGCGCCCAAGCCGCTCTCGCGCGTCGAGCCGCAGGTAAGGCTGGCGCGGAACGCGGGGGTTGACATCATAACTTTCCCCGTTCAGGCGGCGGACTTTTTCGACGACGGCGGCGCGAACGACGAGAACCTCGACGGCGCGTTGAAGTCGATTGTAAAAAACAATCCGAACGCAAAAATATTAATCCGCATTAGATTC
>JAJXPD010000050.1:0-2655 GCA_021641325.1 Opitutales bacterium | reverse complement strand
CTGAAATGGCTGAAAGCCAACCCCGACTCTACCCTCACATACTTCGACGGCGCAAAAAGCAACCTGCACGCGTCGATTTCGTCGCCGAAATTCAGGGCGGACTCGCAGCGCGCGCTGCGCAGAATCATCGACTTCGCCGAAAAAAACTACGGCAAAAACGTAATCGGCTACCACCCCGGAGGAGGGAACTCGTGCGAATGGTTCTACGGAGACTCGCATAGCCCCCGCTGGCAGGGCTACGACAAATCTACGGCGGACGCATGGGTGCGCTGGCTCGGCAGAAAATACGCAAACGACGCCGCGCTCCAAAAGGCGTGGAACAACCCGAACGCGAAAATCGCCGCCGAAAAAGTGCCCACAAAGGCGGAGCGCGAAAAACCCGACTACCTCGTAAACCCGAAAACCGACAGACGAATCGCCGACTTCAACGAATTTTGGCAGGACGAAATGCTCGACATGATTGACTGCCTCGCAACAGTAATCCGCGAGAAAGTGCCCGACAAACTCTGCGTGTTCTTCTACGGCTACGCGGGCGAATTTTCGGGCTTGCACAACGGCGCGGCGTATTCGGGACACGTCGGGCTGGGCAAACTGCTCAAAAACGAAAAAATCGACGCCCTCTGCGGCCCGATTTCATACGCCGACCGCTACTACGGCGACGGGAAATCCACAATGGGCGCGACGGAATCAATCACCCGCGCGGGCAAGCTCTGGATTGACGAGGACGACACCTCCACATACATCGCCCCGAAAGTCGGCAGCTACCCCGGAATCGACCCCGAACAAAAAACGCGCGAAATGACGCTCAACGTCCTCACGCGGAACATGGCGCACGAGGCGGTCAGAAACATCGGCTCGTGGTGGATGGATTTGAGCGGCAGCGGCTTCTTCAACGACGCAAAGCTCTGGAAACTCAAAACCGCGTTCGACGCGGCGGAAACCGACATGATAAAAAACCCGTCGCCATACGACCCCGAAATCGCGCTTGTTTTCGACGAAACCTCCGCGCTCTACTGCGCCGCCCGCGCAACGTCGCGCACGATGACGCGCGAGTTCGGCAGGGCGCGCGCAACTCTCAACAGAATCGGCGCGCCGTTCGGGCACTACCTGCTCGACGACCTCCTCTTCGGAAAGCCCACAAACTCGAAGCTCGATATCTACGCCGTAGCCTACGCGCTCGACGCAAAAAAACGCGCGGCAATCAGGGAACGCGCAAAGAAAAACGCCTCCGTTTTCGTCTGGGCACCCGCATACATCGACCTCGACAGGGGCGAATTCTCCCCCGCCGCCGTGAGGGAGACCACGGGGTTTGAAGTTGAAAATATCCAAAACGGACAAATCTTGGGAAAAATCATCACAACGGCCGCCGGCAGAAAAATCGGGCTTGGAGAGTCGTTCGGCATACCCGAAAACAAACGCTTTCCCAATCCCCTGCTCTCGCCGAAAGTCGAAAAGGGAGACATTGTGCTCGGCAACTACCAAAACGGCAAGCCCGCGCTCGTGCTCCGCGGCAAAACGCTCTTCTGCGGAACGGCGGGAATACCCTTTCAAATGTACGCCTACATGGCGAAACTTTCGGGCGCGAAAATCTACACCGATTCCCCCGCGGCGGTCTACGCGAACGGCGCGTACATCTCGATTACGCCGACCGAAATGGCGGACGGAGAAACCCGAACGGTGAAAATCGACGCGCGCTCCGACGCCGAAGTTTTCGACGCTCTCACGGGCAAAAAGCTCGGCGAACACGGAAAGGCGACAATCGAAATGAAACGCGGAGGCTCGAAGCTGCTACGCTTGGGAAACGGAAACTCGGACATCAAAAAATAACCGTATCGAACAAACGCACATGAAAAAAATCTACCACATTTTGTTCGCGGCGGCGGGAATTGCGCTACCCGCCTGCGCCGCGCAGACGCAATACAAGGTCGAAAGCTTCAACGGCGCGCCCTTCATAACGGAAAACGGCAAGCCGCTGCGCAACCGCATTGTCTGGGTTGCGGGAGGCTGCGGAGAAAGCCTCAACCACCCGCTTTTGAAAAAGGCGAACGTCTGGAAGGAAACCGAATTGGAGTTCGAAGCCCCGAACGACCTGCCGGCAATCGTCCAACTGCGCATGGGAAAGAGCGCGGGCGAAATCTACTTTTCGAAATGGGAGATCTCGGAGTCGGAAAGCGGGAAAGTCGTGTTCTCGCTCGACACGGCGTCCGACAAGCCCGACAAAAGCATTGCGCACTGGTGCGCGGGCTTCCGCGAAAACCCGCCCGTAAAGCTCGAAAACACGACGGCCGACGACGGCGAACGCGCCCTTAAACTTACGCTCGGCGGCGGCAAAAAGCTCGAAGGCTTCCACCTGTATGTAAACTCGATTCCCGTCGAAAAGGGCAAAAAATACAAGGTCAAGCTCCGCGCAAAAAGCGACGCCCCGCGCCCGTTCTCGACCTCCGTCTACTACTACGACAACAAATTCATGTTCGTAAAGTCCGACACGTCGATTGCCGCTTCCACAATCAGACACGCGGCGAAAGCGGGCGTTAATTTCGTTTCGTTCGAAATAAACGGCGTCTGGACGAAGCCGAACGAAAAGCCCGACTTCAAATACATCGACAGCGCCTTCGGCGTGTTCCTCGAAGCAAACCCGAAGGCGAAACTCATTCC
>JAJXPD010000049.1:7645-12758 GCA_021641325.1 Opitutales bacterium | reverse complement strand
GTCTTGGTTCTATGTGGCGTTTTTCACTAAAATCCACTCTCTTTGGTGTTGACCCGATTTTTTTCCTCAAACCGTCCGCGCGGATACAAGTTCGTGTGAAATTTAAAACGCGGAGAGAGAGGGATTCGAACCCCCGGACCCTTGCGAGTCAACGGTTTTCAAGACCGCCGCGATCGACCACTCTGCCACCTCTCCTTGAAATTTTCTCTGCGGCTCATTTTACCGCCCCGCGCTTGAACTCAAAACACATCTATCTTTGCGGGTTATTTATGGGCCCGGTGGGGATTGAACCCACGACCAAGCGATTATGAGTCGCCTGCTCTGACCGCTGAGCTACAGGCCCTTATATAAAGTCTTAATTTATCGCATTTCATGCGTCCGCTTGCAAGCTATTTTTTCATAAAAAATCGAACGGCGCAAAAAAAAATGCGCGGGACTTTTCCCGCGCGTTTTTCGGTTGCGATTAAAAATTAATCGAGTTTCGAAAGTTCCATTTCCGCCATTCTGCCGAAGTAGCCCGCTCCCTTATTGTCGAGCGCGGTTTTGAATGCCGTTTTCGCTTCCGCGGTTTTCCCCGCCTTTGCGTAGTACAGCCCCAGCAGATAGTTTGCCTGTGCCGAGTACACTGCGTCGAGCGACTTATCCGCCGCGACTTTTGCGAAAGCTTCGATTCCCTTTGACGCGTCCTGCGCCCCCGCGCTTGCAGCCGCCCCGATGAGCGCGCGGCCTTCGAGCACCGTCTTTTTCAGGTCTTTGCCCGCGTTTTCGTATGCCGTTTGGGCTTCGGCGAATTCGCCGTCGGCAAAGAGTTTATCGGCGTTTTGGAGCAACGCCACGCCCGCGAGTTTCTTGCCCGAATTCTGTTCGGCGAATTTTGCGAGTTCGTCCGCCGACTGCGCCGACGCGTATGCGTTTGCGAGTTCCGCCTTTGCGTTTGCCGCGTAAATCTTATAGCCCTGCACGCCGATGATGATTGCGAATGCCGCCGCTATCGACGTGATGATGAAATTCTTGTTGCGTTTCCAATAGAGCCACACCCTGTCTTCGAATTCGACGCCTTCAAGGTCTTCGTCGAGCACGACCGTTTTGCGTTCGTCCGCCGAGGAAACCGCGCCGTCGGCGAGAATTTCGACGTCTGCAACGGTGGGTTTGTTTTTCGAAGCGTGCGGGCCTTTTCTGAAATTGTTTTCGCTCATCTATCGGAAAAAAATTGATTACTTAAACTACGAGTACACCACAATTTTGGCTTGTAATCAAGCAGAAAAACCGCATAAATTTCCAAAAACACCGCAATCGATTGTGTACGTTTTAGCGCGGAACGGCGAATATGTTTCGGCGTTCCGCGCATACGGGCGAATCGCGGCGGTCGAAAAATATTTAAACTCATATACAATGAAAAAACTGCTAATATCATCACTACTGTTCGTATCCGCAACGCTGTTTGCGGCAAACTCCTATTTTGTAGGCTCGTGCGACAAGGGCGCGCTCAGCTACAAACCGGGCGAAACAATGAAGTTCTCGCTCAATATCCAGAACGACAAGGGCGAAATCGTCGAGGGGCAGAAGGTCAAGTGGACGCGACGCGGCGACGACGGCAAGACCTTGTCGGGCGAAGCGGTTTCGGGCAAAGATCCCATCGTAATCGAAACGTCGATTTCGACCCCCGGATTTGTCAGAATCACCGCGACTCCCGTTGACGAAAACGGCAAAAAGGTTAAGAACATCGACGTCTTCGACGGCGGCGCGTGCGCGGCTTTCGGAAGAATCGTCCAGAAGACTCCCGAACCCGCCGACTTCGACGCGTTCTGGCAGAGGCAGCTCGACGCCCTCAAAAAAGTCCCGATGAAGTGCGACAGAAAGGAAGTTGCGGGCAAAAAAGGCTTCAAGACCTACGTTCTTACAATCGACTGCGTTGGCAAGCCCGCCAAGGCGTACTTGACGATTCCCGAAAACGCCAAGGCGAAGTCGCTTCCGCTTTGGGTGAACGTCCACGGCTACGGAGTAAGCAGAATCAATCCGCCGTACAGGGACGGCTGCATTATGCTGTCCGTTGCGCGCCACAGCTACGAGCTTGGGCAAAGCGACGAATACTACAAGCAGCAAAAGGTAAAGCTTGCGCGTTTCGGGCTTAACGCCGAAAAGAACCCCGAAAACAACTACTTCAAATTCATGATTCTCCGCGACCTCCGAGCAATCGAATACGCCAAGACCCTCCCCGAATGGAACGGCAAAGACATCACGGTTTCCGGCGGAAGCATGGGCGGCTTCCAGTCGATTTTCGTTGCGGCTCTCGACAAGGACATCACGCTTTGCAAGCCAACGATTCCGTGGATGTGCAACCTCAACGCCGAAAACGAAGGCCGCCAGAAGTCGCTTTTCAAGCCCGCGTACACGCCCGCGGTGCTCTATTTCGACAGCACAAACGCAATCAAGCGCGTGAAGTGCCCCGTGGAAATCCTCGCGTACCTCGGCGACTATGTTTGCCCGCCCGCGGGAATCGCCGTTCTCTACAACAACGCGAACCCGAATACGAAAATCGTCTTCAAGCAGAACGGCACGCACGGCTACCGCTCGCCGTGGAAGAAGAATCCGACTTCCGTAAGGGAAAAGTAGGGCGAAAATCCCTCCTATGCGCGGACTCCCGCGCAAATCGGCTTCCGAAAAAATCCCGCAAAATTTTGCGGGATTTTTTTTGCGTCTAAAACACGGGGTGGAGGGGCTTGTCGGCGAAATAAATCAGAAGCACCAAGCCCGCAATCATCACGGCTGTCGGAATCATTTTGGGTCGGGTTTCGACGCCAGAAGCGGAATTCAGCAGAATCGTCCAAAGGGGCGTTGTGAGGGCTACCGCCGAGACGTACGCGGGGTTGGGCGAATAGAGGGCCGAGACGTTCCCGCAGAAAATCGTCGCCGCGCTTGCAATCGCCATCATCGCGCCCGCAAAAAGCGTCCTCTTGGAAACTCCGCGCGTCGCCTCCCTCATGCCGCCGCGCAGAAAAGCGTAAATCGAAAGGTTGGCGACGCCGCTGAAAAATATGGAGCACACGCAATAGTAGGTCATTGCGGACATAAATTCGGCGTCGGTCATGATTTCCTTTCGGATAATCATCATCGCAGCCAAGACGACGACCGCGGGCAGCATGTACGAAAATTCCCCGCGGGCGAAAATGCGTTTCGCCGAAAGGAAGAATCCGCCGCAGACAAGCGCGAGCGAAAGCCATATGCCCGCAAAAGTCGCGGGAGACTCCGCAAGGGCGACGAACCTGCGCGGGAAGACAATCCACCAAAGCACAAGCCCGAAGCCTATCGAGAGCACGTTTATAAGCGATGTCGAATTCGCCCCGTACCGCGCCGATGCCCCGTAGAGACGCGCGTTGTAGAACGTCGAGACAAGCCCCTCGGCGGCAATCAGAAGCCAGAAGACGCCGTTTTTGGGAACGGGCGCAAAAAACAGCGCGGGCAAAAACAGCAGCGCAACGCCTATCCCGCGCATGCCCGACATCAGCCGTCCGTCCACCTTATACCGCTGGTTTATGAGCATTGTTATTGCGTTCAAGAACGCGAAAGCAAGACCTGCGGCAAACCAAATCATTTTCGGCGTATCGGACAATATCCGAAAAAATAAAATCGGCGGAAGACTCCGCGACCGCCGCCGAAAAAACAATGCGCCCGCCCCCCGACGCCTACAAATTAAGCCCGAATTGAAGACCGAGCACAACGGCGTCGCCGTATTTTCCGCCGCCCGTGTTCAACACGTACTGCACGTTGGGCTGGACAAACGAAAACTTGTTTATCTGGAATTTGTAGTTCAGCTCGAAAACCGCCTCGTAAGAGCCGCGAATGTCGCCCGTGTACTTGTCGGAAAACTTGCCGTATGCGACGCCGAAGCAGAGGACGTCGTCCGCGCGCGACTCGAACGGCGCGTTGAAGAGCACGCCGCCGTTGACGAAAATCGGCATGTCGGCAAGGTTTTCGTAGGGGTCGTACTGGAACGCGCCCCAGAGAATCAGCCCGCGGAGGTCGCGCCATTTGTCCTCATCGCGCACGATGTAGTAGGGTTCGTCCGCCTTGACGGGCCCCATGTTGTACACCATGTAGTCCGCCTGCACGTATACCGAACAGTTGAAGTACGAAAATTTCGAGGGGTTGTCTATGTGCGGAGCGTTGTACCACGACGCTATCACGCCAGCCGAAATGTTCGCGGGCGACTTTCCGCTGCCGTCGTGGTTGAAGTCGCGCCCTATTTCGAAATTCGCGTTGACTCCGCCGCCGTTGAACGACCAGTCAAGCCCGTGCATGTCGTCCTGCCTTGCGGTGTTGATTTTGTAGACGCCCGACTTTGCGTACGCGCCGTTTTTGTGTTCAACCTGCACATACGCCGCCCACGTCGAACCGGGGTAGGCGGAAAGTTTTGTCTGCTTGAACGCGCCCACGGGGTTGCCGTCGAAAGCGTTGTTTTGGTAGAGCCAGTAGATGGGCTTCGACATGAAGTTGTCGCCCGCGGCGAAGCGGCCGAGCTTGAATGTCAGGTGCCAGTCGGAGAGGAAATCCCTGTTGTAGGCGGCGAAGAGCGACTGCAAGTTCAGCGTCTGCGAGCCGTAGTTTTGCTGTACGTTGAACGCATTGCCGATTCTGTTTTTTGTAATGCTGTCTCCGAAACGCCACGCCCACGCGTTGCCGATTGTCCAGCCGCCGAGAGACTCTACGCCCGTGAGCTTGCGCAGGTCTATGCCCAAACCGAGATTCACCGAGCTTGTATTGCTCGCCCCGCGCGACATTCCCCCCGACACGTTCGATGCGAAGTTGCCCAAATACGCGGCAGTCGGAACAATCCCGCTGTTTTCGGCGTAGCGGCGCGCGCCGCATATGTTCGCCAGCGCGTGGGGCGCGTAGAACCATTCCTGAAACGTCAGCTCGTGAAAGTGCCCGCCGCCGAGTCTTTCGTCGTAGTATTCCGACCCCGCCTGAACGGGGGCGTCGGTGCGCCCGTCGAAATTTTTGACTCCGAAATATTGTTTCGGTTCGGCAAAAGAGCCGCATGCCGCCGCCGCGAAAATCAAAACGAAGCCCGCCGACTTACACTTCGAGCCGATTGGCTCTTCGGCGGCGTGGG
>JAJXPD010000049.1:0-7635 GCA_021641325.1 Opitutales bacterium | reverse complement strand
CCGCATGCCGCCGCGGCAATCGCGAACGCCGCCAAGATTTTCCGTTTTTCCATGAAGTGTCCGTTCTGTTTGGGTTATCGAAAAAATTATCGGAAAATGACGCCGCGCCGTAAATCACGCCTTGCGGATTGTGGCGATGGTGATTGCGGGTGTGCACATGAAGCGCACGGGTATGCGGCTTGTGCCCAAGCCGCGCGTTGTGTACGACGTTTTTCCGTCCTTTCGGTAAAGCCCCTCGACCGCGCCGCGCTCGAACTTTACGTTCTTTGCTGGGCGTATTCCGCGCGGCAGGCGCACCTGCCCGCCGTGCGTGTGCCCCGACAGCATAAAGCTCGCCGCGGGCGGAATTTCCCTGAAAACGTCGGGCGTGTGCGACATGAACACGACGGGCGCGTCTTTGGGAATTCCCGCAAAGGTCGGGCGGTAGAAATAGTTTTGGGTTATTGCGTCGGCGATTCCCGCAAGGTGGAAGTTCCCCTTGGGCGTCTTGATTTCGAGATTCGAGTTTTCGATAACGGGAATGCCCGCGTCGGCCAGCATTTTCCTGATTTTCTCCCTGCCGTAGTAGGAGTCGTGGTTGCCGAGGACGGAATAGACGCCGAGGGGGGCTTTCAGCCCGCTCAAATATTTCGAATATGTCGACATCGGCATTTTCGAGTAAAACGGGTGTCCGTTCACGAAGTCGCCCAAAAGCAAAATAATATCGGGCTTTGCGGCGTTCGTCCGCGCCACGATGCGCCTGAGCCGCCAGTTTTCGGCGGGGCCCGCGCCCGCGTGAATGTCGGAGAGCACGGCGATTTTCAGACCGTCGAGGTTTTTGTCCCACTTTGGGACTGCGATTTCGACGTTGTCGTAGTCGAGCATTATGTAGGGTTCGACGACTATCCCCCACACCCACAGCGACAGGAGACACAAAACCGTTGCCATTTTCAACGCGAACTTCATTTTACGCGCACCATTATCTTTGCACTTTTTCATTTAGACAAGCAGAATATTCTTTTATGTCCGAAGGCGGATTTTTGCGGAAATCGGCGATTCGCGAATTTTTTTCTTGCGCATTTGCGCCAAAATGTATGTGTTGTTTTACTTCAAATCAGGAGAGGTGGCGGAGTGGCCGATCGCGCTGGTTTGCTAAACCGGTGTAGGGATTTAAACCCCTACCGTGAGTTCGAATCTCATCCTCTCCGTGATTTGAATTATTTTTGGGCGGACGTTTCGGCGTCCGTCTTTTTTTTGTCCCCGAAAGGCGGCGGGCGGCGGATTTCGGGAGGGCTACAAAAGAAGCTCGAAATCCTCGACGTCGAGCATGCGCCCGAATTTTTCGCCCACACTGCGGAAGTGCGAGACTTTCACAAAGCCCAGCTTTTCGTGAAGCCTTACGCTCGGCGCGTTCCCTGCGGTTATGCACGCAACGAGCGCGCGGACTCCCCTGCGGCGGCACTCCTCCACAAGGGCGCGGACAAGAGCCTCGCCAATTCCCCGCCCGACGGAGTCGGGGGCGACATACACGGTGGTTTCGAGGGTGCGGGCGTAGGCGGCTTTTTGCTTCCACGCGTGGGCGTGGCAGTAGCCCGCGACTTTCCCGCAGTCGTCGAAGACATAAAACGGGCAATGCGCCGAAATTTCGCGAATGCGCCCGGCGAAGTCGGGCGCGGACACAGGCTCGGTGTCGAACGTGGCGTCGCTTGCGGCAACGTAGCCGTTGTAGATTGCCGCAATCTGCGCGGCGTCGGAAATTTCGGCGGGTCTAATCATCGAAAGGGTATTTAGGACATCGGCGCGCGGCTTATCAACTTAAAATTTGCGCGGCGGAGCGCAAAATATAATTGCGTTTTCGGGGCGATTGGACGATATTTTTGCGGAATGTTAGAGATGCCGCAACATAAACCGATTACGGTGCTGCTGGTGGACGACCAGCCGATTATCGGCGAAGCCGTCCGCAGAATGCTTGCCGACCAACCCGATATCGACTTCCGCTTCTGCGGGAATCCGACGGAGGCGTTGAAAACCGCCGAAAGCGTATCGCCGACAGTCATTTTGCAAGACCTCGTAATGCCCGACGTGGACGGGCTGACCCTCGTAAAATTTTTCCGCGCAAACCCGAAAACGCGCGAAGTCCCTATCGTCGTGCTCTCGTCGAAAGAAGAGCCGGACACAAAATACCGCGCGTTCGAAAGCGGCGCGAACGACTACATGGTGAAATTCCCCGACAAGCTTGAAGTTGTTGCGCGAATCCGCTACCACTCCCGCGCGTACACCGCGCTCCTCGAAAGGAACGAGGCAATGCGCAAATTGCAGGAAAGCCAAAACGCCCTCAAAAAGGAGCTTGACGAAGCCGAACACTACGTCAAAAGCCTCCTGCCCGAAAAAATATCCGACGCCGAAATTTCGACCGACTGGTACTTCAAAAGCTCGACGTCGCTCGGCGGCGACTGCTTCGGATACGGAAAGCTTGACGGCGGCCGCTTCGCGGTCTACCTGCTCGACGTCTGCGGGCACGGCGTGGGAGCCGCGCTGCTGTCGGTCTCGGCGGTGAACGTGCTGCGCTCGCAGAGCCTTGCGGGCGTAGATTTTTCAAAGCCCGACCAAGTGCTCGCGGGGCTGAACGCAGCCTTCGACATGGACGGGCAGAACGGCATGTACTTCACCCTCTGGTACGGCGTCTACGACAGGCAAACCCGCAAACTCTCCTACGCTTCGGGCGGACACCCGCCCGCGATTCTCGTCGAAAACGGGCATTGGCAAAAGCTCATCACGGGCGGGCTTGTAATCGGCGGAATGCCCGACGCCAAATTCCCCTGCGCGTGCGTAGACGTTCCGCGCGGGGCAAAGCTCTTCGTTTTCAGCGACGGCGTCTACGAAGTGGAATGCGCCGGCAAACACAGAATGATGACGGTCGACGAATTCGCCGACGAGCTTGCAAAACCCGCCCCGCAGGGGAAGTCCAAAGTCGAGGCGATGGCGGAATTTTCCCAAAACGCGCAAAAATGCGAACAGTTCGAGGACGACTTCTCTCTCTGCGAATTCGATTTCAAATAAGACATGAAAAAGACCTACGCCGCAAAATTCGACAGCCTCGACGAACTCTTCGCCGATGTCGATGCGTTCTGCGCCGAAAACCGCGTCGACGCGGCGTCGGCGTACGCGCTCAACCTCTGCCTCGACGAAATTTTCACAAACATTGTAAGCTACGGATACAAAAACGACTCCTCGCAAAAAATAGAGGTCGAGCTTGCCGCAGGGGGCGGCTTTGCGGAGGCAGCCGTGCGCGACACCGCGCCCGCGTTCAACCCGATTTCCGACGCGCCCGCGCCCGACACAAGCTCCGACGCGGAATCGCGCGACGTCGGCGGGCTCGGAATTTTCTTCCTCAAAAAAAGCATGGACGCCGTTTCGTACTCGCGCAAAAACGGCGTAAACGAGCTTGTAATGAAAAGGAGGCTCGCCGCGCAATGAACCTGCTCGACGTAAAAAACCTCGAAATTTCGTTTTGCTCGCGCGGAATCCGCACGCCGGCGGTGAAGGGCGTAGACTTTTCGGTAGGCGAAAACGAGTCTGTGGCGATTGTCGGCGAGAGCGGCTCGGGCAAAACCGTCAGCGCAATGAGCCTTGCGCGTCTGCTTCCGCCGCCGCCCGCATGCGAAACGAGCGGCGAAATACTCTTCGCAGGCAAAAACATCGCAAATATGGGCGACGCCGAACTGAGGAAAATCCGCGGCCGCCGCATCGCGTACATCTTTCAGGAGCCGTCCACTTCGCTCAACCCCGTGTTCACCGTGGGCTTCCAAATTGCGGAGGCAATAAAGCTCCACTTCCCCGAAGAGAAAAACGTGAGGGAAAAAGTTGTGGAGTCCCTCGCGGAGGTCGGCATACGCGAACCCGAAAAACGCTACGACGCCTACCCCTACGAGCTTTCGGGCGGCATGCAGCAGCGCGTGATGATTGCGATGGCATTGGCGTGCAAACCGCAGCTGCTCGTCGCCGACGAGCCGACTACCGCCCTCGACGTCACAATCCAGAAACAGATTATAGACCTGCTCAAAAGCGTGCGGCAAAAGCGGAAAAATTCGCTGCTGCTTATCACGCACAACTTCGGGATAATCCCGCAGCTGTGCGAGCGCGTGATTGTGATGTTCCGCGGCGAAATCGTCGAGCGCGGCACTTGCGAGCAGGTTTTGCACAATCCCCAGCACCCCTACACGCGCGCGCTGATTAACTGCGTGCCAAGGCTCGGCAACCGCTCAAAGAAACTCGAACCGATTGACTATGACAAACTCTGAACCGCTGCTTAAAGTCGAAAACCTGACAGTCTCGTACACGCTCGGCGCGGGGCTTTTTGCGTCGTCGAAAGAGAAGTTCAACGCGGTCGACGGCGTGTCTTTCGAAATATCGAAGGGCGAAATCGTGGGGCTTGTTGGCGAAAGCGGCTCGGGCAAAACCACGACGGGGCGGGCAATCATACGCCTCGCGCCCGTTTCTGGCGGGAAAATTATCTATGGCGGAGAGGATATTTCCAAGCTTTCCGACCGCGCGTTCATGCCGTACAGAAAAAAAATACAGATGATTTTTCAGGACCCGTTCAACTCGCTCAACCCGCGAATGGACGTGTTCGAAATCGTGTCCGAACCCCTCGACATACACTTTCCGAAAATGTCGGCGGCGCGGAAACGCGCGCGCGTGGCGGAGCTGCTCGGCACCGTGGGGCTTGCGAAAGCCCACATGGACAGGTATCCGCACGAATTTTCGGGCGGGCAGCGACAGCGCATAGGCATAGCCCGCGCCCTCGCAGTCGAACCCGAATTCATCATCTGCGACGAACCCGTAAGCGCGCTCGACGTCTCCGTTCAGGCGCAAATCGTAAACCTGCTCGAACGCCTTGCGAAAGACCTGAACCTTACACTGCTTTTCGTGGCGCACGACATCGCCGTTGTGGAATATCTCTGCGACAGAATGATGGTGATGACGCGCGGAAAAATCGTGGAGCAGGGAAAGTCCGAAGAAGTCTGCGCCCGCCCGCAACACCCCTACACACAGCGGCTGATTGCCGCAGTTCCGAAGTTCTGAGATGCGAAAAGGGTCGGGAAAATTTTTCGCTCGCGGAATACGCGCGGCACTTGCGGCGGCGTTCGCCGCGTGTATTGCCGTGTCCGCAACGGGCTGCGGAAAGCGCGAAACGCCCGCCGAAACCGCCGCGCGAAACGGAATTTTGCTTGTGGGCAACGCAGCAGATCCAGCGTCGCTCGACCCGTCTCTCGCCACGGGAAGCTCCGAAATACGCATTTTGCGCGGGCTTTTCGAGGGGCTTGTCCGCGCCGACACTAAGACGCTCGAAGTTCGCCCCGCCGCGGCGAAATCGTGGACGGTCTCCGACGACGGGCTGACGTACCGCTTCAAAATAGACAAAAACGCGAAGTGGTCGGACGGCTCGCCCGTTTCCGCGCGGGACTTCGAATACGCGTGGAAGCGCGCGCTAAACCCCGCCCTCGGCGCGGAATACGCCTCAATGCTCCACGCAATAAAAAATGCGCGCCCGTACAATGCGGGGGAAATCGGCGACGCGTCGAAAGTGGGCGTCCGCGCCATTTCCGACTCCGAATTGGAGGTGGAGCTCGAACGCCCCGTGCCCTATTTCGAATCAATGCTCTACCACAGCGCGTTCTTCCCGCTCCCGCGCAAAACGCTCGAAAAATTCGGCGCAACCGACAGGCGCGACACCCGCTGGACGCGCCCAGAAAACATGGTCTGCAACGGGCCGTTCACGCTCGTAAAATGGAGCATTAACGACAAAATCTCGCTGAGGGCAAACCCGCACTACCGCGCAAGGGAATTGCTCAAACTGAAAGGCGCGGACTTTTTCCCGATTTCCAACATCAACACGGAAGACAGGGCGTTCTCGGCTGGACAGCTGCATATTACAGACTCCGTCGCGCCGTCGCGCCTGCCCGCCGCCCTCGCCGCCGCGCCGCAAACCGTCAGGCGCGACAAATGGCTCGGCGTCTACTACTACCTTTTCAACACGCGCCGCCCGCCGCTCGACGACCCCCGCGTGCGCAGGGCGCTCTCGCTTTCGATAGACCGCCGCGCAATCATAGACTCCTTCCTGAAAGCGGGGCAGGACGCCGCCGGGAACTTCGTTCCGTCGGGCTGCGGGGGATATGTTCCGCCGCGCGGCGAATCCGAAAACATAGCCCTTGCAAAAAAACTGCTCGCCGAGGCGGGATACCCCGACGGCAAAAACTTTCCGCGCATAAGAATTTCGTACAACACGTCGGAACAGCACAAGCCGATTGCGGAGGCGGTTCAACAAATGTGGCGCAAAAACCTCGGAATAAACGCGGAGCTTTTCAACCTGTCGTGGCCTGCATACCTTGCGGCACGGCGCGAGGGAGACTTCGACGTCGCAAGGTCGAGCTGGGTGGGCGACTTCGACGCGCCCGAAAATTTCCTCGACCTCTTCCACTCCGCAAGCGGGCTGAACCACAGCGGCTATAAAAGCGCGGAATACGACGCGCTGCTCGCCCGCGCGCGCTCAGCAAAAACGCGCTCCGAACGCATGCGCCTGCTAGCCGAAGCCGAGGCGAAAATGCTCGCCGACGCCCCCGTAATGCCGATTTATTTCTACTCGCGCGTCTTTCGCATTTCGCCGCTCGTGCGCGGCTGGGACGCAAACGCGCTCGACTACCACAATTTTCTCGGCGTAAGCCTCGAAGCCAAAGGAGGCGCAAAATGATACGCTATTTCGCAAAACGCCTGCTCGAAGCAGTCCCCGTATTTTTTGCAATTATAACCGCGGTGTTCTTCATGGTGCGCTTCGTGCCGGGAGGGCCTTTCGACAGCGAACGCCCCGTTCCGCCCGAAACGCTCGCGGCTCTCGACGAATACTACGGGCTGAACAAGCCGCTCGTCCGACAGTACGCGTCGTTCCTCGGAAATCTGGCGCGGGGAGAGCTCGGGCCGTCGTTCAAATACGGCGGGTGGAGCGTGGGGGAAATCCTTGCGGAAAAGGCGGCGGTCTCGCTCGAACTCGGCGCATGCGCGCTGGCGGTTGCGCTCGCTGCGGGGCTTGCGCTCGGCTTTGCGGCGGCGGCGTTTTCGGGAACGAAATTCGGCGGATTCCTTTCGGGAATGTCGCTGTTGGGAATATGCCTGCCGTCGTTCGTGCTCGGCCCGCTGCTGATTATGATTTTCGCGATGAAGCTCGAATGGTTCAACGCTATGGGCTGGAACGCGCCGTCGGACATCGTTCTTCCGTCAATCACGCTCGCGTTTTTCTACGCCGCGTGGATTGCGCGGCTCGCCCGCAACGGCGCGCTCGACGAACGCCCGCGCGGTTATGTGCGCACGGCTTTCGCAAAGGGGGCGTCGCGCGGGCGCGTGTATTTTGTGCACATTCTGCGCAACGCGGTGCAGCCCGTGGTGTCGTACCTCGGGCCTGCCGCCGCGGCGTTGCTTACGGGGTCGTTCGTGGTCGAGACAATCTTCCAGATTCCGGGGCTGGGGCGCTTCTTCATTTCGAGCGCGCTCGACAACGACTACACAATGATTATGGGCTGCGTTATGCTCTATTCGGCGTTCATAATCGGCTTCAACCTGCTGTCCGACCTCCTGCTTGCGGCGGTCAACCCACGGATAGCG
>JAJXPD010000230.1 GCA_021641325.1 Opitutales bacterium | reverse complement strand
AAGATGTACAGCACTCCCGAGAACACGGAAAAATTCCTGCGCTCGGAAGACAACATCGAGCCTTCGAAACAGCACCCCGTTATTTTGTGCGAATACGCGCACGCAATGGGCAACAGCGGCGGCTCGCTCCACCGCTATTGGGACCTGCTCCGCAAAGAACCCCGCTTCCAGGGCGGCTTCATTTGGGACTGGAAAGACCAGGGTATTACCCGCAAATCGCTGCCCGTAATTTCGGTCTCCGACGCCGCAAACCCCGCGCGCTCAATCGCCGTGTTCGACAACCCGATGTTCAACCGCCCCATGTACAGGGCGTCGGCGGTGGCAACCCCCGGACTTTTCGCGAACGGCGCGGAGGCGTTCACGGTCGCGGTAAAACTCTCCGAAAAGGGCTTCGAGCCGCGCGTGGCGTACGAAGACAAGCGCGTTTCGAAGCGCGTTCCCGCGCAGCGTTTCCCGACGGAAACGATAGTTGAACAGCCCGCGGCGTTCTCGCTTAAATTCGTAGAAAGCCGCAAAGTGGTTTCGTTCGCGGTGTGGAACGGCAAGGCTTGGGACGTGCTCGAAACCAAGCGCGGCGCGGAAATCAAGCTGCCCGTCGAAATCGCGGCGACAGCCGGCAACGGCGAAATGGCGGTATATATAAACAACATAAAAGTTGCGTCGAGGGAAATCGGCAAGTTCGAAACTTTCGACCGCCAGCCGCTCATGATTGCCCCCAAGGAAAAGCAGGACCACTCGCTCTTCGACGGCGCTGTCGAACGCCTGCGCGTTGTCGACTCCGTTCTAAGCGCCGACTTCTTCGGCAAAGGCAGGGCGGTCTGCGACATCAATTTTGCCGACTTCACCCAAACGGCGTCGGACAAAACGTTCTTCGCATACGGCGGCGACTTCGGCGACAGGCCCACCGACTACTCGTTCAACTGCAACGGTCTCGCCCTGCCCGACAACACGCCCAGCCCGCAGCTCGCGGAGGTTAAAAAACTTCAACAGAACATACTCACAAAGCTCGCGAAGTTCGACGGCAAGAGCGCGGAAATCGAAATCTTCAACGACAACTTCTTCAAAGACCTCTCGTATGCAAAGGGAAAGTGGGCACTCACGCGCAACGGCAAGAGGGTCGACCGCGGAAGCTTCGACATTCCCGAAACGCGCCCGCAACGCTCGTCGAAAGCCGTGATTGAGCTTGACCCCGACGACTTCGAAGAAGCGGGCGAATACGCGCTCAGAGTCTCGTACACCGCAAACGACGACGTTCTCGGCTTCAAGGAAGGCGACGAAACCGCGTGGGAACAGTTCGACCTCGGCGGAAAATTCGAGCCCGAAAAGCTCCCCGTAGGCAAGTTCGTGCGGCTCGACAACGGAGAAAACGCAATATCAATCGACGGCGACAACTTCTCCGTCAAGTTCGACAAAAAGACGGGCTGGCTCTGCGACTACGTTTTCGAGGGCAAAATGCTTGTCGAAGACCAAATGCGCCTGAATTTCTGGCGTCCGCTCACAAACAACGACAGGGGCGCGTGGTTCAACAAGAGATTCTCGCTCTGGCGCACCGCCGCCGAACGCGCAAAGCTTGCGCATTTTGCGGCGCGCATAGACGGCGGCGCGGCGGTAATCGACGCCCGCTACGAACTGCCCGCGGGCGGCTCGACGGCGGAAATTTCGTACAAAATTTCGCCCAACGGACAAATCGAAATCCGCGGCGCGGTGAAAGTCGCCGAAAAACAGCCCGACCTGCTGCGCGTTGGCATGCAGTTTGCCGTCAACGGAAAATTCGGCAAGCGCAAATGGTACGGGCTCGGACCAATCGAAAACTACTGCGACAGAAACAGGGGCGTGTGGCTGGGAGAATTCGCCGAACCCATCGAAAAATCGTTCTTCAAATACGTAGACCCGCAGGAAAGCTCGACGGTCACGGCGGTGCGCTCGGCGGAGCTTTCGGGAAGCGGAGTTCCGACGCTCAAAATCGCGGCACTCGACGGTAAAAACTTCGAGCTTTCAACCTACCCCTGCCTGCCGCAGGACATCGAACAGGCTTGGCACCCCGACCAGCTGCCCGCGCGCGACCTGAAAGTCGTAAACGTGGCGGCTGCGAACTACGGCGTCGGCGGCGTGGACTCGTGGGGCTCAATGCCCGAACACGACAAGCGCATAAAGGCGGGCAAAACCTACGAATTCGCATTCTCCATTGTCGGCGACGACGACTAAATGACGAAATCGCAAAAGGCAAAAATTATCGCGGAACGTCTGGACGCGCTCTACCCGCGTCCGACGATTCCGCTAAACCACGGCGACAACTTCACGTTTCTTGTCGCCGTTATGCTGTCGGCGCAGTGCACCGACAAACGCGTGAACGAAACCACCCCTGCGCTTTTCGCGAAGGCGGATTCCCCGCAAAAAATGGCGTCGCTCTCCGAAGACGAAATCCGCGAAATAATAAAGCCCTGCGGGCTCGCGCCGACAAAGGCAAAAAACATCAAAAAGATGTCGGAAATTCTCTGCGAAAAATTCGGCGGGCGCGTGCCCAATACGTTCGAAGAGTTGGAGTCGCTCCCCGGAGTCGGACACAAAACGGCGTCGGTGCTGATGTCGCAGGCGTTCGGCGTGCCCGCGTTCCCCGTGGACACGCACATTCACAGGCTCGCGACGCGCTGGGGGCTGACCGACGGCAAAAGCGTAGAGCACACCGAGCGCGACCTCAAAAAAATCTTCCCAAAAGAGAAGTGGCACGACCTCCACCTGCAATTCATCTACTACGGGCGCGAGCACTGCAAGGCGTCGGCGTGCAAAACCCCCGACAAATACTGCCAACTTTG
>JAJXPD010000229.1 GCA_021641325.1 Opitutales bacterium | reverse complement strand
ATTTTCCGCGCCTCGACGGCGAAACTTCCGACTCGCCGCGCCTTGCCCGCGCCGTGCGCATTCTCGCGGGTTCGGCGGACGGCGGCGCGGCGCTGGTGGTAAACCCCGCTGCGAAAATAGAAAAGCCCGCCGACTTCAAGGGCAAGAAAATAGGCACGCCGCAGCTTGGCAACACGCAGGACGTCGCATGCAGGGCGTGGCTGATTTCGAACGGCATTCAGGTAAAAATCGCCTCTGGCGACGCGCACGTTATCGCAACTCCCAACCCCGAGCAGCTTCCGCTTTTCAAGCGCGGTAATCTCGACGCGGTTTGGACGGTCGAGCCGTGGATAACGCGCCTCGAAAAAGAAGCGGGCGGAAAGGTTTTCCTAGAACAGAAGGATACGGTGACAACCGTTTTGGCGACATGCAACAGGGCGTTGAAAAAATACCCCGACCTTGTGGAAAAATTCACAAAGGCGCACGCCGAACTCACCGACTGGATTAACAAAAACCCCGAAGAGGCGCAGAAGCTCGCCCGCATGGAGCTTGAGGCAATCACGGGCGGCAAAATTTCGGAAGAGCTTGTAAAAGCGGCGTGGCCGCGGCTTACATTCACCTCGAAAATCAACAGGCAGGAACTTCAAAAATTTTGCGACTACGCATTCCAGTGCGGGTTTATCAAACGCAAAATCGACATGAACCCGATATACGCCGACAAAAAATGAGCGTAAAGGCAGAACTACAAAACGTCACGGCCAAGCTCGTCGTGGACAGCGTGAGCAAGACGTTCGACTCCGCGCAGGGGCGGGTAGAGGCTCTCAAAGACGTGAGCCTTACCGTCAACGAGGGCGAATTCGTCTGTCTCGTAGGGCCAAGCGGCTGCGGGAAATCGACGCTGTTGAACATGGTAGCGGGCTTGGACGAACCCGATTCGGGCAGAATTCTCGTGGAGGACACCCCCGTAAAAGGCCCGGGGCGCGACCGCATGGTGATGTTTCAGGAGCACGCGCTTTTTCCGTGGCTCGACGTCATGGGGAACGTCATGTTCGGGCTGAAACTAAAACCCAACCTCACCGACCCAGAACGCAGGGAGGTCGCCAAATTCTACCTGCACTTGGTTGGTTTGGAGCAGTTTGCGCGCGCGTCGGTGCACGAGCTTTCCGGCGGCATGCGCCAGCGCGTGGCTTTGGCGCGCTCGCTCGCGCCCAACCCCCGCATTCTTCTGATGGACGAAACTTTCGGCGCGCTCGACGCGCTCACGCGCGAGCAGCTCTATGGGGAAATCCAGCAGATTTGGGAGAAGCGCAAAAAGACGATTCTTTTCGTAACCCACAATATCCGCGAAGCCGTGTGCCTCGGCGACAGGGTTGTGCTGTTCTCTCCGCACCCCGGCAGAATTGTGCGGACTTTCGATATAGACCTGCCGCGCCCGCGCGACATCAACGACCCCGCGCTTACCTCGTACGCGTCGGAAATAACGTCGTTTCTTAAAAACCAGTTTGGAAGGGCTGTTGCCGAATAATGAAAAAGAAAAACTACAAACGCTGGCTTGTCTCGCTTGCGGCGTTCGCGGTGCTGATTGCCCTTTGGGAGCTTGCCGTAAAACGCTTCGGGCTTTTCGAATATACTCTTCCGCCGCCCTCGGACGTCGCGAAATACATTTGGAACTCTACGGCTGACGGCACGCTTCCGTCGGCGATTGTCGTCACATTGAAACGCCTGCTGTTGGGCTACGCAATCGGATTGTGCGTCGGCATTCCCGCGGGCATGCTGTGCTCGCGCTTCAACGTTTTTCAGGATACGGTCGGGCTGCTCGCGCTGGGCTTGCAGGCATTGCCGAGCGTGTGCTGGGTGCCGCTTGCGATTATGTGGTTCGGACAGGACGAGGCAGCAATGCTTTTCGTGGTCGTCATGGGCACTGTGTGGTCGATGATTCTTGCGACGGAGCACGGGGTGAAAAACATTCCGCCGATTTACCTCAGAGCCGCCCGCACAATGGGTTCTAATGGGCTTCACACATGGCTTAAAGTCATACTTCCCGCGGCGTTCCCGAGCATTTTGGGCGGCATGAAGCAGGGCTGGGCGTTCGCGTGGCGTTCGCTGATGGCGGCGGAAATCTATGTAACAATCCTCACGGGCTTCGGGCTTGGACAGCTGCTCCACTATGGGCGCGAACTCATGGACATGAATCAGGTTATCGGCGTAATGTGCGTGGTAATCGCGATAGGCCTGCTTGTCGACAAGGTGATGTTTTCGCCGCTCGAATCGCGCCTGCGCAAAAAGTGGGGCATTTCGAAAGATTAGCGGAATTTGCCGATAGTGCGATTTTTTACGGGAAATGTTCGGAATATTCAAAAAAAAGACGCCCGAAAACGGCGGCGGACTCTCCGCCACCGCCCAGCTTGTAGCCGACGGCGACACCGCCGTGCTCCGCTTTTCGGGCGTGTGGCTGCTCTCAAAAAAACGGACGCCCGTAGACGAGATCGTCCAAATGATAACGCCCGACATCAAAAGGCTTTCGTTCGACACGGGCGCGCTCAAATCCTACGACTCCGCGCTTGTCGGCATGCTGTTCCGCTGCTACGAGGCGTGCGCGCAGCTGGGAATCGAGTTCGATTCGCAGTCGCTGCCGAAAGGCCCGCGCGAGCTTCTGAAACTCGCCGTAGCCGTTCCGGAGGCCGACGCGTCGCCGAAAGGCGGGGTGCGCTTCAACATCATAAACAGGGTCGGCGTGCGGGCGATGAAATACGCGGACTCGTTTTTCGGGCAGTGCGGATTCATCGGTGAAGTCGCGATTGCGGCTACAAAGGCTGCGTTCGGAAAGGCGCGGTACAGGGGCTGCGACC
>JAJXPD010000228.1 GCA_021641325.1 Opitutales bacterium | reverse complement strand
CTCGAACTGATGTACAGCAGCGGGCTGCGCGTCTCCGAACTTTGCGGAATCCGCGAAAGCGACATCGACGTCGCCGAGCGCATTTTGCGCGTCGTCGGCAAAGGCTCGAAAACGCGCCTCGTGCCCGTTGGGGTGTACGCGCTTGCGGCAATTTCGGCGTACAAGGCGGCGCGGCGCGACATCTTGGGGGGCGCGGAAGTTCCCGAACTTTTCGTAACGCGGCGCGGCGGGAAAATTTCGCGCAAAACGTTCTGGTATAATATAAAAAGATACGCAATAGCCGCAGGGATAGAAAAAAACGTAAAGCCGCACATTCTGCGCCATTCGTTCGCAACCCACCTGCTGCAAAACGGCGCAAATCTGATGTCGATACGCGAAATGCTCGGGCACAGCGACCTTTCCACAACGCAAATCTACACGAACCTCCTCAACGACGAAATCTGCGCCCAGCACGCAAAAAAACACCCGCGCTCGAAGATGGACGTTCCCGATTCGCTATGATTGCGCCGCGCCTGCAAAATGTTTGCGACTGATTGCGGCTATCCCGTAATCAGGATTTTTATTCCGATTAAAACAAGCACTATTCCGCCCGCCACCGCGAATTTTCCGTCGTGCGAGCTTCCTATCCGCTTGCCGAACTTTATTCCGCACACCGAGAACGCGAACGTCGTAAGCCCTATGAAAATCGACGGGTACAAAATGGGGTATTTCGCGCACGAAAACGACACCCCGATTGCGAGCGCGTCGAGGCTCGTTGCAATCGCAAGCAGGAAAAGAACGCGGTAGTCGAGCTTCGGATAGGCGAAGCATTCGTCGATTTCCTCCTTCTTCGAAAATCCGTCGAACACCATTTTTCCGCCGACGAGCGCGAGCATCAAAAAAGCAATCCAGTGGTCGAACGCCGCGATGTACTCGTAAGCGAATTCGCTCAGATTCCAGCCCGCAAGCGGCATTATCGCCTGAAACAGCCCGAACGCCCCCGCGACTATCGCCGCGTTTTTGTTGGCGATTTTCGGCGCGCTTATTCCGCAGGCAATCGACACCGCAAACGCGTCCATCGAAAGCGCGATTGCGATAAATACCAGTTCGACAAAATTCATATCTTTCCGATAATGCCGCGCGCGCATTTTGGAACAAGAAAATTTTTGAAAATGGTTGAAAAACACCGCGTGTTTTGCGCTAATTGCCGCATGGAACGACTACTTCTCGACGGCGCGGAAATTTTGAAATTCAAAGCGGGCGCGTCAACATATCTTCTCAACCCAAAAGAGGGCGCGCGGCTCGTCAACTGGAACATTTCGATGGCGGACGGCGTCGTCCGCGACATTATCTACTGGGACGAAAACGCCCCGCTTTCGGGCGCGGATTTCGTTTCGGCTTCGGGCGGCATGTTCCCGATGTTCCCGTTCGGCGGGCCATCGTACGTCGACGGCAAAAAGGGCTTTTGGAAAAGCCCCGACGGCCGCGTTCTGCCCATGAAGCTTCACGGCTACGCATACGACGGCGTTTTCGAAACCGTCTTTTCCTCCGACTTCGACATTCGCCTGCGCCTCGTCCCCTCCGACGCCCTGCGCGAGGCTTACCCGTACAAGTGCGAATTTTTTGTCCACTACCGCTTCGGCGAGCTGTCGTTCTCTTGCGAGCTGATTCTCTCGAACGAATCGCCGGAAAAAATCCCGTGGGGCTGCGCGCTCCACCCTTATTTCTACCTGCCGTGGATTGGCGGAACTTCGCGCAAAAACTACCGCCTCCTCTCCGACGCAAAAAAGGCGTTTTCTTTCGACGGCGCAACGGGAACGTCGTCGCCCGCCGACATCTTCAAAAACTCTTTCGACGACCCCTCCATGGTCAACAAAGTCTGGACTTCCCTCAAACAGGCGTCCGCAAAGTTCGGACCGAAAAACGGCGAGGAGGACATTACCGTGAAAATCGGCGGCGGCGGCAAAGAGCTCGGCGCGTCGTTCATAACGTGGTCGAAGCCCGACGCGCCGTTCTACTGCGTCGAGCCGTGGATGTCGCCGCCGAATTCTGCGGCAAAACCCGTGCATTTTGTCGAGGCGGGTGAGACAAAATCTTTCTCGGCGGAATTTTCTCTCATTTAAAACGATATGCGGGCTGTATTTCAAAGGGTAAAAAACGCGGCGGTCGATGTTATCGACGAGCCGCAGCACCGTTCAGCCGAAATCGGCGCGGGCGCGCTGATTTTGCTTGCTGTCGAAAACAACGATACAGAGGACGACGCAAAATGGCTTGCGTCGAAAATCGCCCGCATGCGCGTTTTCGGCGACGCGGAGGGAAAGATGAATCTTTCGCTTTTGGACGTCGGAGGCGACGCGCTTGTGGTGAGCCAGTTCACGCTGTACGGCAGCCTGAAAAAAGGCACAAGGCCGTCGTTCAACCGCTCGGCGAGGGCGGAAATTTCGAAGCCGCTGTACGAAAAATTTTTGGAATGCTTGGAGGCGGAGCTGGGAAAGAAAGTGGGAAGAGGCTTGTTCGGGGCAATGATGAACGTAAGCCTAACCAACGACGGGCCCGTAACCATTATCCTCGATTCAGACGGGGCGTGAAAATACCCCTCTAAGAGCGTTTCGCGAGTGTCTCAGACTGCTCGCGTACGTCAGTACGCTACGCACCCTGAGCCACTCGCAAAGCCACTCTTATAGGGGCATTTTGACGCCCCTAACAAGTCAGCGCACGGCGCGAAGATTTTTAGAGTGCTTTGGGATAAAAGTGGAGTGGGGTGTTTGTGTAGCCGACTTTTGTTTGCGGATTGCCGCGTACGCCACGCACCCTGAGCCACTCGCAAAGCCACTCTTATAGGGGCATTTTG
>JAJXPD010000227.1 GCA_021641325.1 Opitutales bacterium | reverse complement strand
AGCACAAAATAACAATGATACGGAGAATAATATGAAAAAACTGATAGCACTGATTCTTCTGTTCGCCTCGGTTGCGGCTACGGCGGCGGAAGCCAACAAAATAATTCCGCGTCGCAAGCCTCTGACCGCAAATGTCGGCATTGTCGGCGTCGGGCTTGACACCTACTGGAAGCAGTTCGACGGTCTGCGCGACGTTATGATGGACAAGCTTGCGACATTCAAGGGAAAGGTCGATAAAAACGGCGTCAAAACTTTCGACTTCGGTCTGGTTGACAACGCCGCCGAAGCCCGCAAAGCCCTCGAAAAAATGCGCGCCGCCGACTTGGACATTCTCTTTGTCGATATGGTAACCTACGCGACGTCGTCAACATTCATGCCGATTGCCCGCGAGCTGAAAATCCCGATTGTGCTCGTCGCGCTTCAGCCCGCCGACGCAATGCCCTACAAAAAGGCGACGACGTTCATTCAGCTCTGCAACGACGACATTTGCGCCGTGCCCGAATTTACCGACGTCGCAATCCGCCTCGGCAATCCCGTAGCCGACGTAATCATCGGCAAGCGCAACGGCGACGAACGCGCCGACAAGGAAATCGCCAAGTGGTGCAACGTGGCAAAAGTTTTGCACGACCTGCGCCGCGCGAGAATCGGCTTGATGGGACACGCCCTCGAAAACATGTACGACATGCAGGCAGACCCGACCGCCGTCGCCCGCACCTTCGGCTGCCACGTCGCGCTCTGCGAGCCTGACGAAATCCTCAAACACTTCCTTGAAGAGGACGCCCCCGCTGTCGAAGCCATGAAGAAGCGCATACTCTCGTTCTTCGACACGCCGAACCCCGTTTCCGACCCGATTACGACAAAGCTCACCGACGCCGACCTCGACACCGCCGCCCGCGCTGCGGTCGCGCTCGAAAAGTTCGCCGCCGAGCGCAACCTCGACGGCTTCGCCTACTACTATGAAGCCCTGCCGAACACTGAAATGCGCCGCTTGGTGACGAACTTCATCGTCGGAAATTCGCTTCTTACCGCCGCGGGATTCCCGATGTGCGGCGAGTTCGACATCAAGAACTGCATCGCGATGATGATTATGGACCGCCTCGACATCGGCGGCAGCTTCGCGGAGTTCCACCCCGTCGATTTCGCCCGCGACACCATTTTGGTCGGGCACGACGGCCCCCACCACATCAACATCGCCGACGGCAAGCCCGTTTTGCGCTCGCTCAAAAAATACCACGGCAAACCCGGCGCAGGCGCGGGCGTGGAATTCAAAATCAAGGAAGGCCCTATAACCCTGCTCTCAATCGGCGTCAAGGCCGACGGCTCGTTCAAGTTCGTCGTCGCCGAGGGCGAATCGACGGCGGGCGACGTGCCGCCGACGGGCAACACAAACACCCACGGCAAATTCAAGCCCGACGTGCGCACATTCCTGCGCAACTGGTGCATGGAAGGCCCGACGCACCACTTTGCGCTCGGCATCGGACACCACGCCGACGAAATCTCGAAAGTCGCGAAGTCGCTCGGCATCGAATGCGTTGTCGTGACCGACCAGTACAAATAATACGCATTTCCGCAAAGGAAATTCCGCACGCAAACGCCGAAAACAATTCGGCGTTTTTTTGTTTTTGCATGCAAGGCATGCTAAGATTTTAAACACGCGCAACTTATTTTGCGGGAACGGAGGAATAACCGCGCCGCAAGAAACGCGCTTGCGGGCGTTTCGTCTGAGGCAAAAAAAACGGAACTGCCGCATTGGGCAATTCCGCTTTTTTCGTTTATTCAAACTAAAACTGTCGGCGTAAATTCGGCATTCGCCGCCCTATTTCAGGCAGGAGGAAATGTCGAACCCTCCGCGAACGACTTTGCATGACACGCCGTTTGATTTGCAGATTCTTTCGAAGTTTTCGCCGAACTTTTCAGAATGCGGCGCGTCGAGCTTTTCGTTCGGGTAGAAGAGGAAGAACTCCGTCTTTGTCTTGCGGGCGGCGGCACTCGGCACGAGAGCCGCAGGCGAATACTGCGCTATGTATTTTTCGACGGAGGCGCGGTTTTTGAGCCAAGCGTCGAAGTCGGCAAAACCGAACGCGGACGCGCCGTATTTGATTTCGGGAATCCACGAGCGCATTTGCGCGGGGTCGAGCGAAGTCTGCGGAACAGACGCCGCCACGAACGCTACGTCCGCCTTGCCCGAAAGTGCGGCGTACAGCGCGGAGCACGCGCCCGCAGAGCCGCCCGCCAAGCCGATTTTCGAGGCGTCTATGTTCCACTTCGCGGCGTTCGCCTTTACGAAATCGACCGCCGAAACGGCGTCGGCAAGCGGCGCGGAAACGGGCGGGAAAATGTCGGAATCTACGGCGTCCTGAATGAAGCGGTAGTCGGCGCAAACAACGGCTACGCCGCGCGAGAGCAGCGCGGGAATTTGCGCGGAAATCGCGGCGTCCACCGTAGAGCCGGAAGTCCAGCCGCCGCCGTGGAAGTAGATAACTGCGGGCGTTTTTGCCGACGCGTTTTTGGGCAGCCACACGTCGAGCTTGTTCTTTGCGTGCGTTCCGTATGAGAGGTTCTCAAACGTGGCGGCGGGCGCGGAACCGAGCTTTCGGGTCGCCATGTCGCCGAAAACGTATTTGTCGGCGGGGCGGCGTCCGAAAACCGCGGCGACGGCGCGGAGCATTGAGTCGCCGTCGCGCAGTGTGGGAATCAGGAACGAGCCTTCGGTGTATTCGTTCCAGCCGTTAATCAAAACGGCGCGTGGCGATTTTTGCGACTTTTCGGTAAAGGCTTTGGCGTCGCGCAAAAGCGCTTCGAACTTGTCTCCCGTGTTGTTCGTCGCGATTGTCCCGTAC
>JAJXPD010000226.1 GCA_021641325.1 Opitutales bacterium | reverse complement strand
GCGACAGAATCGCGCTAACCGTCGACGGCAGGAATTTCAAGCTATACAAGGGCATTGAACTTGTCTCCTCGGGCGTAATCCCCGACGAGCTTTCCGTAACTGGAGCGTCTTCGTTCTTGGGCTGGAAAGGCTTGAAGCAGGTTATGGCGTATTCGAATTCGCTCCTGCTGCCGCTTACGGCAAGCGAGGGCAAAACCGCAAAAATCAACTATTCGATTGAGGATTTCGCAAACGGCAATTTTCCGCCGAAGGGCATTCTGAATTCGCGCTATCATTATTTCAGAAGCACGTTCGCAAGCTCGTTTACGCGCAACAGCTCGCATTCGAAGGGCGTAGGCGGCGCGGAAATCGGAGGCAAAAAGAACGCGCTGAAAATTTCGCTCGTACCCGACACCTACAACGCGTCGCACGAATACGAGCTTCCCACAAAGTATTTTAGCGGCAACGGAATGCTGCACAAAATCAGGTTCTCGATTTACCTTCCGACGACAAACCCGAACATCACGAAAGTCCAGCTGAGGCTTGGCAGCATTGCGCCCGCAAGCGCGGGGACGATAGTTTCAAAGACCGACAACATCGACAAGTCGGGCGTGATTCTGCCCAAGGACGAGTGGCAAACCGTGGAAATGATACTCACGCTCAAATGGTCGGGCGCGTTCAAGCTCTATTTGTATAAAGGGAGCAATTCATACTTCAAGCTCGAAGAGGAATCGACCGACGCGGTTTATTTGCATTCGATTACCTGCTCGTGTTTGCAGGGCTTCGAGGGCTTTTTCTACGGCGCGGGGAATTCGGGATTTTGGAAGAACTACGGCGCGTCGAGCAGGGACTTGGCGTTTTACGGGTGGTCGCTGCCGTTCGAGGGGAACGGAAGCTATACAAAGCACATTGCGGTTTCGTCGTTTTCGAGCACGACGTATCTTTACGCTGAGGGTTTCCCGTCGGGCTTGGAACTTTCGCAGATTGTCCTGCGCTTCGATTCCGAGCTGCCCGACACTTCGAGTGCCGAAGACGAAATCCAGAAGAACGTCTTCCGACTCAGGACGAACGACGACACGGTTTGGGAGGAACAGCTTCCCGCGATTCCCGCCAACAGGTCGTATTACATATATCCCAAGCGCGGTTTTCCCGAACTCTACTATTCGCTGGAAGTCGCGCCGATGTATGCGTGCAACTGCGGCGGTTCGGTAGATTTAATTTTCACAAAGGTTAGTTAATATGGGTAAATACATCACAAAAATCATTCTCGGAGAAGACGCGAGCGACTTCGCGCAAATTGTCGGCGTTTTGGGCTTTTGCGGCAACCGCTATATCTGCCAAGCGTTAGATTCGGATGGGAACATTATGCACTCGCAGACCTTCTCGCTCCCGAAAAGTATCGACGGGCTTCCCGCCAACGATTCCGCATTGAAAGCCGATGTCTTGAAATCTTGGAAATCGGAAGAGCTCAAACGCCGCAAGGCACAAGGAGAGGAGTATTTTTAGCGTTTTACAGCAAGTTCGTAGCTCTTGTCTATTTTCTTATAGACATCGCGGATTGATACGGGAGAATCAAGCCTGATGGTAATCCAGTGCTTTTTGTTCATATGATATGCGGCAAAATATATTTCGTTGTCTATCGCGGATTCGAGTTCGGTGGGGGATATACGCAAATTGAGTATATCAGTTCCTCCGCCGTTTCCCGCTCCGAGTTTTGAGCTGTCGATTATTGAGAGTAGGGCGATCCATTTTGCACTGTCTTTTCTGCGGAATATCGCGACTGTGGGAAACTTCTTCCAGAGGAACTCCGGTTCGTTTTGGTATTTTTTTGCGATATATTCTATAATTTTGCGGGCGTGTCTGTCTTTGAAAACATTCGATTCGCAACATTTTGCCGCGATTTCGCCAAGCGTATCGAGGTATGCGCGGCGGATTTTTCCGACAAAATCGCCTTTTGCGCCCTCAATTAAATGAAGCGTATACTTTTCGCCGAAAGCCTTTTCAACCATTTCGGTAGAAATCTTGTCATCCGAATCGATTTTCACGTTAAGCGTAAATTGACCGTCAATAACGTCTTTTTTATACAACAAGCCGCCTCTCGTTCGGACAAATCCGAATTCCACTAATGCCTTCCGATTAAATCTTTTGTTTTGAAAAATTTCCCTGACGGCTACTTCTTCCATTTGAACGCAATATTTTCCAAATATACAGCCGCTTTACAATAGCTTTTTTTGACACTCCGCTTTCTTTTATGGAAGTAATATCTACATTATGGAACAGCGGAGTTCTGGGCGCGATGGCGACAATGGCTGTTACGACGTTCGGGCAGCTTTCCGCATTGAACAACCAGAAGTTTGCGGCTGTTCTGGAAACTCTGCAAAAACAGCAGTCTTCGGACTCGTCGGTTCACGATTCGGCGTTTGCAAGGAGCGGAGACAAGGGCGTTGTCGTCAGGCGCATTATGCTTTTTATGGCGTTCTTCGTGCTTGCGGTCTGCCCGTTTATCTTCGCATTTTTCGGAGATATTCCGATAGCCGTCGAAACAGTTCAGCAGTCGGGAGGTTGGCTCTGGGGACTCATTCCGGAAAAGGAAACATTCGGAGTTGCCTACATAAACGGATTCTACTTGGCTGACGTTTGGAAGGAACTTATGGCAAATTTGATTTCCGCATACATAGGCGCGGGCATAACGAGAAAGGCGTTTACACTCGGCAAATGAACGAAGTTTTTGAAAAGGAAATAGAGCACATCGTAAAACGCTTGGAAACCCTCGAACACACAGTCTACGGCAACGGACATAAGGGACTGAAAGCTGAACTAATCGAACTCAAAACCGAAATCGAAACCTTCAAGAAAATCGCCGTCTGGCAAGT
>JAJXPD010000225.1 GCA_021641325.1 Opitutales bacterium | reverse complement strand
AAAGGAATTTGCGTCGGTCAGCCCGTCTGCAAAGGAATTTGCGTCGGTCAGCCCGCCGCTAATTTGGCAATTTGCTTCAAGTCGAGCTTGCCGCTGGGCAAAAGCGGGATTTTCTCTACTTTTACCAGATATTTCGGCTGCCAAAGGTTGCTTATGCCCGCGTTGCGGAGCGCGTCTTTTGCCTGCGCAAGTGTGATGTCGGTTGCGGCAAGCAGCACGAGTGCTTCGCCCTTGCCCTCGTCGAGCCTCGACGACACCGCAATCAGCGGAATGTCGGAGTCGGCAAGTTTTAGTTCCGCGTTGAGCGCAGCCTCTACCGTAGCGTGCGGCACCATCTCGCCGCCGATTTTCGAGAAGCGCGACACGCGCCCGTCTATATAAAGAAAGCCGTCTGGGTCCATCCGCGAGAGGTCGCCCGTAATCAGCCAGCCGTTTTGCAGTGCGGCGTCGGTCGCGGGTTTGTTGTCGAGGTATCCCGCAAAAATGTTCGGGCCTTCGAGCGCAAGCAGCCCCTGTTCGCCGAACGGCATTTCTTTGAGCGTTGCGGGGTGCAGTATTTTCGCCCGCATTCCGGGGAAAAGTTTGCCTATCGAGCCTTTGCGGTTGCCGGTCGAAAAGTATCCGAAGTCCCTCTCGGGCTGGTTGACGCCAACCACGGGCGACGCTTCCGTCAGTCCGTAGCCTTCAAGGTACGTTTCGCCGAACGCCGCGTTCCACATTTCGTGGAAGCCTTTGGGCGTTTTTTCCGCGCCGGCAATCGCCATTTTGACGGTTTTCATATCGTCGGGCGCGGCGTGTTTTAAATATGCGCGGAAGAAAGTGGGGCTGCCGATTATCGCGGTGATTCCGATTTCCCTCACGGCGCGGATATTGTTTTTGACGTCGAGCGGGCTGTGGAGGGTTGTCGTTTTCTGCCCGTGCGCCGCCATGTACCACGCCTCGAAAAGGAGTCCGAAACTGTGGAAAATGGGAAGGTTCGCAAGAAGAATGTCGTCTTTGCCGAACAGCCCGATGAGCTTTGTTTGAAGGCAGTTGGCGATTATGTTGCGCTCGGTGAGGATTGCCGCTTTCGGAGAGCCTTCGCTTCCGCTTGTGAAAACGAGCGTCGCCTCCCTTTCGTTGTCGCCGAATTTCGGTATTCCGTGCAGTTTTGCGAAGCCGTCCGCGCCCAGTTTTACGGATTCGGCGATTTCGTCGATTTCAGCCTGCGGAATTTCGTCGAGCAGTTTTTGCGCGTCGATTGTGTTTTCGCTCCACGGGAACTGCGGGTTTGCCTTTGCGATTTTTGCCCTGAAAAATTCCGACGTAATCGATGTTTCGATTTTCGCCGTCTCGAAGCAGCTCTTCGCCGCGACGGGGCCAAGCGTGAAATTGATGTTTACCGGTCTCACCCCCGCGAATACGCACGCGTAGTTTACCACGAACGCGATTTGCGACGGCGCGAGAGCGACCGCCACCCTGTCTTTTAGACCGAGCTTTGCGAAGCGGCGGGAGAGGGCGACCGATTGGGCGAGAATTTCGGCGGCGGAGTACTTTTTTGCGCCTCCCGAAAAGTCGCACAAAAGCCAGTCGGTATGCGATTCGCAAAGACCCTTGGCGACGGTGTATGCCAGCGTGCATTTCAGTTCGGGGCGTTTTGCGAACTCCTCGAAGCCCATGTCGAGCGTATATAACATGCGTCCGTTTTTAGGGCGCTATTTGCGCCTGTCAACACTATTGCATTTTGCGCGGCACTTTTGGAACACGGCTTTGCGCGGGCGCGCGCGGTTCGGCTCGGGTTGCCCGTTTTCGCGCCGTTTGCGGTTTTTGCCCTCCCGCGCGGGGGAGGGCGCGTTTGCGCCGCGTTCGAGCAGGCGTTTGGGCGACGACCCGAAGCGCGTTTTGATTGCGTTTGAAAGCGAGTACGCGTCGGCGTAGCCGAACTTTTTTGCGCACGCTTTGAGCGTCGCCCCGCGGGCGTATTCTTCGAGTGCGGATTCGAGGCGGATTGTCCGCGCGGCTTGCGCGAATGTCGTTCCGCGGGCGCGTACAAATATTACGTCGAGCGTTTTTGTATCAAGCTTTTCGCGCTTGGCGGCTTTCGCGCGGGTGTGGGGCTTGGCGGGGCCTTTGCGGATTTTCTCCGAAATGGCGTCGGCGGCTTGGGTGTCGCGCTCCGTTTCGCTTTCGGAAATTTCGCGCCTGAGCGTTTCGGCGAGAACTTTCAGAATGTTCCGCAAATGCTCGCGGGAGGCGTGTTCGGAATACGCTTCGTCGGCGTACATCTGCGCGAGAGCCGCGATTTTCCCGAACTCCGCCGACTTCCCCGCCCTTTCTCTTGCGCCGACCAGCGCGTGCCACGGCGACTTCCGCGCGAATCTGAACCACAGCACCCGCGCCCCGCGCCCGCTTACGGCGTCGCGGCAGACCGTACCCGCGGGGAGAATGAAAAATCCGCCGCGCCCGATTTTGAAGTCGCAGTTTTCGGTTTTTGCGCCGTATTTGCCGTCGAGGACGAAAATCGCCTCGTCGGTTTCGGTTTCCTTTCGCATTATGTAGCATCCGCTGCGGTGGGTGGCAAACGCCGCGCCTTCAAGCCCGAACTCCGCGAAGATTTCGGCGCGGGGATTTTTCGGGGCTTCTATTCCGCCCCTGTTGACGAAACGCGGCGGCATGTGTTTTGTGGGCTTCGAAAGGTATTTTATCTTGCTTTCGGCGGGCCACACCTGAATGCGGTCGGTCTTCGAGATTTTCCAGAGCTGTTTGGGCATAATGAGATTTTTTTGCAAAAGATGTTGTTTTTATTAATTGAATGCGCGTCGGTTTTCAAATAAAATGAAATTTTAAAATTTATCGAAAGGGGAAACATGTTTTTCAGA
>JAJXPD010000224.1 GCA_021641325.1 Opitutales bacterium | reverse complement strand
GTTGAAATGCACTTAATTTTAGCCTTTTGGGCGGCGTTTATCCATTTGGTGTTTTGGTTGCAGATGTCGAAGCGGGGGGGTAGATTATCGCGTTGGTTAGGTTGCTTGGGGGTGGCGGATTGCCGATTGGGTTTATGTAGACTATTTTCGTCGATGTCGGCGGTTGGAAAGTTTGGGCAAATTTTCCCGTAACGATGAATTTATCGTATCCTTCCGCATCTTTGGGAATTTCGTAGTATATGTCCAAAACGGTTTCGGGGTTTGCCTTTACATAGGCTTTGCGAAGCGTTTTGCCGAAGTATTTTCCGAATGTGTCTTTGTCTGTTATTACGGCGATACGCTTGTCGGTCGGTCTGTCGGGTGTAAGTGTTATGTGGTCCGAATGTTTTGAAATATACTTCGGTTGCAAGGCAAGTCCCGCAAGATACAAGCACATACAAATTGAAGCAGCAGAGACGATTGAAAGTATTGCAATTTTCGCAAAAGCCAAATTTTTCCGCCCTTTAAAAATCGCGTAAATCACGGAAACTGCGGCAATGGTTATTCCCGTATATCGGATTGACGAAACTATCCACAGCGTGCTGAAAATATTCGAAACACATAGCGACAACAACGCCAGTCCTAACGCAAGCGCAAATAAATCCCCGTTCTTTAGCCACAAGCGGAAATCGGCAAAAAACAAAAATGCAAGAATCGAAAGCGCGGCAAACAAAGCGGGCAATCCGCGTTCTACCGCGACATGTAGGTAGCTGTTCACCATTCCCGCATACTTGCGTTCGTCGGAAAAATCCTGATACCAATTTATGTATTCTTCGCCCGACTTATCCACTCCCCAGCCGCAGACGGGGGTTTGCGCAACCATTTTAACCCCTCCCGTCCAGAGCGCAATTCTTCCGGAAGTCGAGCCGTCGTTGTTGATATATTCGGGAGATATTCTGTTCGCAAAACCCGTATAAAGCAAAATTGCCGATACCGCAACCGCCTTTGCCAACGCAATTCCCAAAATCCTGCATTTGCTTTCGGTTCGTAAAAGCATAAACGCATTACAGCATATAAAACAAATGCCCGCAGCGACAAGTGCGCCGCGCGAATATGTTTTTGCCAAGACAGCCCATAGCAAAATTTCTACGGCGGACAAAACGGCAAACGCAAATCGCCGCCGTATTTTATCGGGGATTTTAGAGGTAAACGGCAAAAGAAACGCAATCGCGACGGCAACCATTGCGCCCGCGATATTCGGGGTTTCGAATCCCAAATTCCACCTCAACTGGTCGCCGAAATAGAACATCCCCTCCATTACCTGATTCCCACTTGCAGTTCGTAAATGTTGCGGTCGGAGAAAAGCATTTGCAGGTAGACAATTCTGTCCTGCCCCGTTAGCGAATATCCCGCCTCGGTTGCCATACGCCGCAGCCTGTTGAATGCCGCCGACGGTTCTTCGGTTTCGGAGACAAAATACGCGCTGTAACATTTATATGACGGCAAATCCCTAACTTCGAACGGTGGGTGTCTATCGACTTTCTGGAAGTTTTGTATCGGAATCGCAAAACTGTATTCGTCGGGCTTTTTTACATTTATGAAACGGACGGGGCACGGCGTCGCCGGCTGCTTCATCTCGAAATGCTGGAATTGGTAGATTGCGCTTAGCGCGTCGTATAAATACGAATCGTGAAGCGAACCGTAGCGCGAGGAATGGGCGTTTAAAATGGTCGCGTATTTGCCGTTTTTCGCCGTGGGGTCGAACGCGAGCATAAGGTAGTTTTGCCCCTTTTCGACCTTAACCTGCGGAGGCGTGAGTTTGTTTTCGGCTTTGTATTGCGCAAGGACGCTCGAAGCGTTGTCGACGTTGTTTTTTCTGTCGAGCTTCGACATCCATTCCTCCAAGCCTTTTACGCTATACGCCTTGCTCCAAGCGTCGTGGCCTTTTGCGCCCGCAAATATGGTATACTTGAAATTCGGATTGCCTTTCATATTCGCGATGGCGATTTCCTGAATCCAAACCTTGTCGTATTCGTTGTTGAATATCCAAACGGGCATATCCTTTAATTGTTTGATTTCCTCCAACGGCATTACGGCGCAGACGGGAACTATGCCCGCAAAGACATCGGGGTTGTTCAACGCCCAACGCCAAATTCCGGTGCCGCCCGAACTCAGCCCAGTCCCGATAATTCTGTCTTCGTCTATCTTGAAGCGGCGTTTCGCGTCGGCGAGGATTTCGTTGAAATAGGGCGGCCGCGAAACCCTGTCGTTGTCCTGCGGCGAGATTACGACAAACGGATAGTCTTTCCGCGTTTCGAGAAGCTTTGGCAGGTCGTTTGTAAGGACCGCGTCGAGACTTGTCCCGAATTCGCCTATGCCGCACAAAAAGAATACGAGCGGCAGCGGATCTTTGTCGTATTTTTGCGGAAGATAAACCCAGTAGTGATAGGGCTGGTTGTCGTGAACGTAGTTTTTGGGCTTGAACTTTACGGGGAATTGCCGCCCGAGCCTGCTTTTGAAATAGTTCTTGCCCGCGTGCGTTTCGGCGAAAAATTCGTAGAAATCGCCTATGTGACGAAGGGTGTCTTTCAGCTTCGGCGGACGCGCTTCGCCCGTTTTCAGCATTTCGCCTTGGTTTGAAAGTTCCTCCAACCAAGTTGTCGCGAAGTAGACCATTCCAGAATGGACGCGAGCCCAATAGTCGTCCGACTCGTCGAATTCCCCCTCGGGCTTGAATTTCTCCGCAACGGGCTTTATGATTTCCTTTAGATACATTCCGATGTCGTTCAGATACGGAATGTGTTCCCTGCTTAGAAAAACGTCGAAAGGCGTTTTTTTGTGGTCGATGTAGACTTCGATTGCTTTTTGTGGATGGGTATTTAGGTGTTGATATGCAACAAGGTACGTTGTTAGGAAC
>JAJXPD010000048.1:10447-13094 GCA_021641325.1 Opitutales bacterium | reverse complement strand
TTTATATCTGATTTTGACATTGCGAAGATATCGCGAAAATGATTTTGAATGATGAGAAATGAGAGGATTTTAACGATGAAAAAACTCGATATACTACTTGAAAAATACAAACAATGTTTCGGCGAACCTCTTATTCCCGATGTGTTGAAAAAATACCCCAAGAAAATGTGGGCGGGACTCATTTCGGAAGCAATCCATTACAACGAACCGTGGGAAGTTTCTCCGTGGGAATGGATGGATTACTACGAATCCTATTTCAAAAAAGACTGCCCCGTTCCCCGTCAGCCGTTTTCTGTGCACGACATTCCCGTCGCCGACATCAAAAAGGCTTTGATGGAAAACAAACCGCTTCCAGAAATCGATTGGGACTACGAGCACAAAATCTACTAATATGGCCGAAAGCATAATCAAAACGCAGGTTCTCGACGACGTTTCGCCCGAAGTCCGCAAGCTTATGGATAGCCTTTCGCCGGAGGGCAGGCGTAAACTTTTGCGCAGGCTAGCCCACCTGCTTGTCGAAGACGCCAAGCGGAACTTCGACGACCCCGCGAACCGCCCCGAACCGTGGGCGGACAAAAAGGTCTACAAGCGCGGCAGGGGCTTGTTTAGCGTGCCGTCCAATTTGAAAGATACGGGTTCGCTGCTCAAAAGCATCAAGCTAAAATACCTCGATTCGGACTCCGCCGAAATTTCAGCAAGCCCCGACTACACCGACTCGAAGGGCGTAAGGCACGCGGGCGCAATACAACCAATCCAACCCTTTCCCCATGCCCCCGTTTCAAACATTCCCATTACCCTTTTCTATCTTTGCTTACGGTACAACGGGGACCGCCACAGCCAATACAACGGAACTTCCGCTTTGCGGCGTTGCCGAATAATCCTTTTCGCGACTGCATTTGATTCCCCTGTTTTTAAACTTTCGGATAATCAAATTTAACGTGTCATCAAGCACATCTCTTTTGTCAAAAAAGACATTTATAGTTTTTTCGTCAATAACGCCCCTGCCTAACTTAAAATAAGCTGCGCTCAATATTTCAAACGCCTCTTTGATTGCACTGCGTAGGAACAGTTCTTGCCGCGCAAATACCACTGACGGAGGAAATGCCCATAAGCAAGATTTTGGAGGAAATGAAGGCTTCTCCGCGATGGCGCGACGCATTTATCAATATTCATGACTTAAAAGCATTGCCGATGGCGCAATATTACGACATAATTTCGTCCCTTACGGAAAATTTCGACATCTGGAAGACCGACTACGTCCATTCGCTGGACGGCGTCGACGCACTTCTGGGCTGGTATTCGGGTTCGCGTTTGCGTCCGTATTTTGCGGCGTTGCCCGAATCTCGGCGCGTTCAATTTGCCGACTGTGTAGGGAAAGGGCTGGCGGAATATTATCCGGCGAGAAAAAACGCAAAATAATGTTGCCGTTCACGCGGCTTTTCATGGTTGCGACGAAAGAATAGCGCAAGACAAATGCGGTACGGGGCACATCGAAATGCGCGGCTTGCCGATTATTGTTGACGGGAAACGCGGCGCGTCTATTGTCGAAAAGGAATAATCTACAAAATGCTACCGACAAAAGATTTTGAAAAAATAGTCGGCTCGGAAAACGTCTTTACCGAACTCGCCGACAGACAAACCTACGCCTACGACTCCGCCGTGCTCGACCCGACCACGCCCGCGCTCGTCGTAAGCCCCGAAACTACCGATCAGCTCGGCGAAGTCGTCGCCCTCTGCTACAAGCACGGGCTTCCCATGACAGTCCGCGGTTCGGGCACGAACCTTTCGGGCGGCACTGTGCCCGATAAAACAGACTCGGTGGTAATCCTCACGCAAAAGCTCAACCGCATTGTCGAAATCAACACTGCCGACCTCTACGCAATCGTCGAACCGGGGGTAATAACGGCGCAGTTCGCGTCGGCAGTCGCGGCGAAGAACCTCTTTTATCCGCCGGATCCCGGCTCGCAGGCGGTCTCGACAATCGGCGGGAACATCGCCGAGAACGCGGGCGGTTTGCGCGGGCTGAAATACGGGGTCACGAAAGACTACGTCATGGGGCTTGAATTTTTCGACAGCAAAGGCGGGCTTGTCAAGACGGGTTCGCGCACGGTCAAATGCGTTACGGGCTTCAACCTCGCGGGGCTGATGGTTGCCTCCGAGGGCACTCTGGGCGTGATTTCGCGGGCGATTCTAAAACTCGTGCCTCCGCCGAAGGCTTCGAAGGCAATGATGGCGGTTTTCGACGACGTCCAGAAAGCCGCCGACGCGGTCGCCGACATCATCGCCGCGCACATTCTGCCCTGCACGCTCGAATTCATGGACAAGGCGACAATCAATTTGGTCGAGGACGACGTGAAAATCGGGCTTCCGCGCGACGCCGAGGCGATTCTGCTAATCGAGGTTGACGGCCACCCCGCGCAGGTCGAAGACGACGCGCTCACGGTCGAGGACAGATTGAAGAAAAACGGCGCGACGTGGACTTGTCGCCTAGGCAACGCAACCAAAACGCATTGCAAAGGCGCACACCTCCGACGTATTTTTACGCAAAAAATTGCCAACACTACCCGTGTAAGCATTTTGCCGCGCCAAAGGAGAACACCATGAGAAAAATCACCGAAAAAGTAGCGATTGTCGCACTTGTGTGCAT
>JAJXPD010000048.1:0-10437 GCA_021641325.1 Opitutales bacterium | reverse complement strand
GCCTACAAGCAGGTCGTACTTCTTGGCGATGTCGTTGAATGTGGCAATCATCGCGGGGATTTTCGAGCGCGGAAACGCCCGACAATCGTTCTGGAAGACGCAACCGTTCCGCGCTCGAAAATCCCCGCGATGATTGCCACAATCAACGACATCGCCAAGAAGTACGACCTGCTTGTAGGCACATTCGGGCACGCGGGCGACGGCAACCTGCACCCGTCGATTCTCTGCGACAGGCGCGACAAGCAGGAATTCGCGCGGGTGGAACGCGCAATCGACGAACTCTTCAACCGCACAATCGAAATGGGCGGCACGCTTTCGGGCGAGCACGGAATCGGGACGGCGAAGGCGAAGTGGCTCGAAAAGGAGACGTCGCCGGCGACAATCGAATTCTCTCGCGCAATGCGCCGCGCGATAGACCCCAAAAGACTTTTCAACCCGTCGAAAATGACGGCTATATAAGATGGACAACCTGAAACAACTTGCGGACGAATTGTCGTCGCTCGACGACAAGCTCGTCAAGTGCATGCGCTGCGGGACATGCCAGTCGGTCTGCCCCGTGTTCGCCGAAACCAAAAGGGAGTCCGACGTAACGCGCGGGAAGCTCGCGCTGCTTTCGAACCTCGCGACGGGGCTTATAGAAGACCCCAAGGCGGTGCGCGAACGCCTCGACCGCTGCCTGCTCTGCGGCTCGTGCCAAAGCGCGTGCCCGTCGGGGGTGTCGATTCTCGACATTTTCATGCGCGCCCGCGAAATCGCCGCGCAGTACATGGGGCTTAACCCGATTAAGAAAATCGCCTTTCGCGTAATGCTTTGCAACCCGAAGCTATTCGCGTTTTTGGTGAAGGTCGGGCGGCCGTTCCACCCGCTGTTTTTGCGCGACCAGAAGAACGCCCCGCACACGGCGTGCGCTCCGCTCATGAAGCCCGCAATCGGCGACAGGCGCATACCTATAATGCCCAAAACGTCGATTTCCGAAAAATACCCGAACTTGGACATTCCCGCGGGGAAGTCGGGGCTGAAAGTTCTGTTTTTCCCCGGCTGCATGGGCGACAAAGTCTACACGAACGTGAGCGAGGCTTGCCTGAAAATTTTCAGGCACTTCGGGGTGGGCGTGCGCATACCGCAAAACCTCGCCTGTTGCGGAATCCCCGCGCTGGCGTCGGGCGACGTTCCGAGCTTCAAAAAAATGCTCGAACACGACATCGACATTTTCGAAAAATGCGAGTTCGACTACGTTGTAACCGCGTGCTCCTCGTGCACCGAAACAATCGGCGAACTCTGGGAGAAATACGCCGGCGGCGCGTACGCCGAAAAGGCGGAGAAAATCGGCAAAAAGGCAATCGACATCAACGCGTTCCTAACCGACGTGCTGAAAGTCGATTTGACGCCGAAAGGCTCGCCCAAAGAAAGGCTGACCTACCACGATTCGTGCCACCTGAAAAAATCGCTCGGAATTTCCGAACAGCCCAGAAAGCTCCTGAGGGCGAACGCAAACTACGAATTTACCGAAATGAGGGAAGCAGACAGGTGCTGCGGTTGCGGCGGAAGCTTCACGCTGACCCACTACGGGCTTTCGCGGAAAATCGGGCAGCGCAAGCGCGACAACATTGCCGCGAGCGGCGCGAAAACCGTTGCGTGCGGCTGCCCCGCGTGCATGATGCAGCTTTCGAACATGCTTGCGCTAAACAACGACGACATCAAGGTAAAGCACGTCGCGGAAATTTTCGCCGACACTCTCGACGACTGATTCGGGCGGGCTTTGCGAAATTTCCCCAAGCGCGGTCGGGCGGGAAAGCCCCGCCGCGTTTTTGTTTTTTAGCGCAAAGTTATTTCTTGCGTTTGCCGAAGCGTTTGGCAATTCTTGCCGCAAACAAAGTCAACGCACACGCCGCCGCCACAAACAGCGACGCAAAACTGCAAAATATACAAGCGAACATAGATATATTTATAACAAACCCGTCAATAGCTTCGGCAAAAAAAATGAAAAATTTCGCAAAAATCCTCCTCGCTTCAGCCGCCGCAATGCTCGCGCCCGCGCTGTCGGCGGCGGGCTTCGACTACTCCGCCCTGCTCTCGCCCGAAAATTTCGAAAACGTCGATACCGTCTGCCGCAACGCGTCGGGCGCGGAGGTTTTCGGAATAAAATTCGAGAAGCTCTCGCTTGTTTTCGGCAAAAGCGCGTTCAAGGTTTCCGTGCCGCAAAAGGTCGTTATAAAAAACCTCGAACTTACGGTGTTCGCAAAAAATCTGACCCAAGCCGAGCTTGAAAAAACCGAATACCAAAGGCCGCTCGACTTCGAAATAAACGGGCTTGCGCTCACAATCTACGGAAAGCGGAACGTCATGACGCTCAGAGCCTCGAACGCGCGGCTTTACAGGGAAAACATAATCTACCTCTCGCAGGACGCCCTGCTTGAAGTCGGCGGAAAATCCGCAAAGTTGGGGAGCGGCGCAAGCGTGGAGCTGAAAGGCAGAATGCTGATTATACGCAGCCGCGCGGCGGGCAACCTCGGCGTAAAAATTTAGCGGCGCACTTCGAACAATTCGCCGACTGCGCAAACGCCGTTCCGCGCGGAAACCCCGAATCCGCCGACGGCGGCGATTGCAATCGCGCCCCGAGAGCAAAAACAACGCCTCCCGCAAATTCGGCTTTGCGCCGACTTCCCGCGCCGCGCGTCGATGTGCGCGAGGCAAAAATATCCGGCGCAACGAATGAGAGAATCCGAGCCGCGAACGGCGCGAATGTTCGGGTTGCGAGCCGCGGCGAATCGGCGGCGCGTCGGTTTTCAATGGTGCAAAAAAAGCGGCGGGAAAAATTCCGCCGCTTTCGCGATTTTTCGACTTAGCCGAAAATGCCGCCGAACGACTTGGACTCCCAGCCCGCGCGTTCGGGTTCTTTCAGGTACTGGTCGAGTTCGGGGCGGTTCTTGGCGCGCATGTTCTCGGCGTCCCATTCGATTTTTCCGCCGACGCGCTGCGCCAACGCGCCCAGAAGCGCGACTTCCGTAAGCTGCGAGGCGTACGCGAAGTTCGAGCCGCATTCGTCGATTTCGCCCCTGATTGCGTCGCACCATTCGAGGTAGAGGTCGCCCTTGCGGACTCTGGGAATGGTCTTCGGCGGGCGGTTTCTTCTGAATTCCGCAAAGAACGCGTCGTTGGACACGCGCGGGTCGAAGTTCGGGCGCGAACCCGTGTGGATTGTGCGCTTGTCGCCAATCATGTACATGCCCGATCGCAGTAGCGGACGGTCTTTTTCGAAGTCGTGCGGGCGCGTGATGGGTTCGCGCGCGCCGTCGTACCAGTACATCACAAGCTCGGGGTGTTTGTCCGTTGCGGCGAACGTCCACTTGACCGTCGAGCCGTTCGGGATAAACACTTTCTGGTCGAACGTGCAGTCGGCGTCGATGAGTTCGACGGACACGGGGTCTTTGAGGTCGAGAATCCAGACGGGAGCGTCGGCCGTGTGGCAGAACCAGTCGCCGAGCATGCCCGTGCCGTAGTCCCAGAAGCCGCGCCAGCTGAGGGGAGCGTAGATGCGGTTGTAGTCGGTATATTTGCCCTGGTTAATCCACAAGTCCCAGTTCAGCTCCGACGGAACGGGCTGTTTCGCCATCGGGAGGCTCTTGGGGCGGACAAAATACGGCGTGCGCTTGGGGTCGCCATTCCACCACATCGGACCGCTGCACATAACGTGGACTTCGCGGACATCACCAGTAACGCCGCTGTCGTACCATTCTTTGAGCATTCTGATTTGCTCGGTTGCGTGCCCCTGGTTCATCATCTGGGTTTTTACGCCGTAGTACTTGCGGGCGCGTTCAAGCTCGCGGCACTGCCAAACGTTGTGGGTGAGCGGTTTCTGAACGCAGACGTGCTTGCCGCACTGCATTGAGTCGAGCGTGATTTTGAAGTGCGAGTGGTCGGGCGTCGAGACGCAAACCGCGTCGATTTCCTTGCCGAGCTTGTCGAGCATTTCGCGGTAGTCCTGAAAAATCTTCGCCTTGGGGTACTGTTTCAGACCCTTGCGAGCCATCGACAAATCGACGTCGCAGAGCGCCACGCCGTTTTCGTTTATCATGCCGTTGCGCGCCATCGAGCCGATGTTGCCCACGCCCACGAACGCCACGTTGATTTTTTCGTTCGCGCTAATTTTTTTTGCCTTCGGCGTCGACGAGCACCCCGGGAAGAACATCGCCGCAGTTGCCGCTGTCGCCGCCTGTTTTATGAACTTTCTTCTGTTTACCATGATATACAGTTTTCTTTTTTTGTGATTGTTGATAGAAATTTTACATGTACAGACCGCCGTTTACGGCGATTGTCTGCCCCGTGATATAGCCCGCTTCGTCGGACGCCAGAAATGCGCAGACCTTCGCGATGTCGCCGACCTTGCCAGTGCGTTTGAGCGGAATGTTCGCAACCGCCGCCTCGACAATCGCGGGGGGAAGAACCGCCGTCATGTCGGTGTCGATGAACCCAGGCGCGACCGCGTTTACCGTGATGTTCCGCGCCGCAAGCTCCCGCGCGAGCGACTTCGTAAAGCCGATAATGCCCGCCTTCGCCGCCGCGTAGTTCGCCTGCCCCGCGTTGCCCGCCTGTCCAGAGACCGACGCTATGTTTATGATTCGCCCGCGCCGCGTGCCCATCATCGCGCGGACAAGGTTGCGCACAATGTAGAAGCACGACGAAAGGTTTGTCGAGATAACGTCCTCCCACTGCTCGTCCGACATTAGCATGAGCAGGTTGTCGCGCGTGATTCCCGCGTTGTTTACTATGATGTCAACCGCCTTGTATTTTTTGAGGATTTGCGAGCACGCGTCCTTGACTTCCGCCGATTTCGACACGTCGAAAGCCCACGCCTCCGCCTTTCCGCCCGACGCGTTGATTTCGTCCGCGACCTTTCCGCAGGACGAAATATTTTTGCTCACGCAAAGAACCGTGCAGCCCGCGTTTGCAAGCTCCACGGCAATCGCCCTGCCGATACCGCGACCCGCCCCGCTGACAAGCGCAACTTTTCCCGAGTAATTAAGTTCCATATACAACCCGAACAATGACGGTTTTTTAAAGAAATGGAAGCCTTTTTTGCAAGGGCAGCAAAGGCGAATCCCTTGAGCAGGCTGCAGCCTGTAAATCTGTGTTTTTGCGTTTTTATGATTGAGCGGAAGAATGCGCAAGATTAGCGTATATTTATGATAAAACCTTACTACTCTACCATATTGCTTGCGGGGCTTTCCGCGTTTGCCTCGGTTTCCCATGCCGATTTCGAAAGTGTCCGCGCCGATTTTCTTAATCCGCCGCAGGACGCAAAGCTCGAGACTTGGTGGCACTTTACCACAAACGCAATCACAAAGGAGGGAATTACAGCCGACCTAGAAGCCTTGAAGGAAGTCGGCTACGGCGGCGCGCACGTGTTTTCGCTCGTAAACCAGACTGCCACGGGAATGCCGAAAATACAGATTCTAGACGACAACTGGCGCGAACTTATGCGGCACGCGGGTCGCGAGGCAAAGCGGCTCGGTTTGCGGATTGGCGCGCACAACTGCCCGGGGTGGTCAAGCTCGGGCGGCCCGTGGATTAAGCCCGAAGATTCGATGAAAATGCTCGTCGCCTCCGAAACGCGCGCAGTCGGCGGCGAACAGACTCTCAAACTTCCGCAGCCGCGCACGGTGGAGGGGTTTTACCGCGATGTCGCCGTGCTTGCGGTGCGCGGCGGCAAGAAAATGCCCGCGCCGAAAGTTTCCGCCGACTTCGACAATCCGCAGAACGTCGTGGGCGAAAATACAAAGACAGTCCGCCTGCCGCTTTCGAAAAAGGGCGCGAAAAACACGCTTGTTTTCGAATTCAAAAATCCCTACAACGCAAACTTTGCCGAGCTTACTTTCGACAGTCGCGGACTGTATGTGAGCGTCGACATTTCGGTTTCGGACGACGGCAAAAACTACTCTAAAGTCGGCGAATACTCCGCGTCGATTTACAACGACAAGTGCACGCCCAAATTCGTCCCGCTCTCGAAAAACGGCGCGCGGGCTAAGTTTTTCAAATTCGAGTTTGCGACGGCAAAGTCCTTCCACGAATGGGAAAAGCCGAAAGACATCGACCTGAAAAACGTGCGACTGCTTTCGGAGCGAATGATTGCCGATGTGGATTTAAAAAACTCGCTCGCGCAAAGAATCGGGTTTGCCGAACCGAAGGCGGGCGACGAAAACAGGCGCGGACTTTCGAAAGACTCCGTGCTCGACATCACCGCAAATTTTCAAAACGGCGAGGGCAAAGTGAATCTGCCCGACGGCAATTGGATTGTTCTGCGGATAGGCTACACTTCGACGGGCGCGAAAAATTCGCCAACGCCCTTCAAGGGGCTTGAATGCGACAAGCTCTCGCGGCGCGGGCTCGACGCGCACTGGCCGCATTTCATGAAAAAGCTCGAAGCCGATTTCGGCGGGGCGATGCGCTACGCCACAATCGACAGCTACGAGGTCGGCGGGCAGAACTGGACGGACGACTTCGCCGAGCAGTTCGAAAAACGGCGCGGCTACGACATCAAGCCGTGGCTGCCCGCAATGCTCGGGTTTGTTGTCGAGACCGATGGGCAGACCGCAAAATTCCTCTACGATTTGCAGCGCACGGTTTCCGACCTGTTCGCCGAAAACTACTACGACTACTTCGCCGAGCTTTGCAAAAAGGACGGGCTTCTTTCGATTGCCGAACCCTACGGCGGTCTGTTCGATTCGCTCCGCTGCGCGAGGAATATCGACATTCCCACGGGCGAGTTTTGGATTGGGCGCGGCAATCCGCCCGCGCGCATGACGGGCTCTAGCGCGCACCTGTTCGGCAAAAAAAAGGCGGGGTCTGAGTCGTTCACGACGACGGCGGCCTGCGGACGCTGGCTGCACACTCCCGCGCAGCTCAAAGAGTACGGCGACCGCGCGTGGATTTACGGCATTTCGTCGATAATCTTCCACACATACGCGCACCAGCCGTTCATGATAGAGGGCCCCGGAATGTCGATGTACGCAGGCTCCAACATGACGCGCCTTACCACTTGGTGGAAGCTCGCCGACGCGTGGGTTTCGTACGTCAACCGCTCGCAGGCATTGCTTCAGCGCGGACGCTATCGGGCGACGGTTTTGTGGCTTTCGGGCGAATCGCAGCCGAACGGCGCGTGGTATGCCGTGCGCGACGAAATCACGAATGCGGGCTACGACTACGACTATTGTTCGGCGGACGACATCGCCGATTCGCTGAAATTCGAAGACGGCGAAATCTTTGCGTCTGCGGACGGCACGCGCTACAAAATGCTCGCGCTCGGCGCCGACAGGCGGCTTTCCCTGCGCACGCTCAAAGCCGTTGAAAAGCTGCTCGAAGCGGGCGCGAACGTTGCGGGAGTTCCGCCGATTGAATCGCCCACGCTTTCGGACAATCCCGAAGAATTTGCGGAAACCGTAAAACGCCTGTGGGGCGGCGGCGAAAAAGTCCGCAAAATCGGCAAAGGTACATTATACGCAATGCGCTCCGTTCCCGATGCGTTGTCGCTTGCGCGAATCGCGCCCGAATTTAAAACGCCGCGCGGAATCCGCACAATCGGCAGAATCGACGGAGACACCGACATACGCTTTGTGGCAAATATGACGCAAACGCGCATCTCGGGCGATGTTTCGTTCAACGCGGGCGAAGGGAAATCGCCGTATATTTTCGACGCGGTGGACGGCGGCGTTTCGCCCGCGCCGCAGTGGAAATGCGAAAACGGCATTGTCTCCATTCCCCTTTCGCTCAACCCCTACGAATCGAAATTCGTCGTCTTCAAAAACGGCGAAAACAGGCGGATTGCCGCGTTTGCTCCGTCTGTAAACGGCGCGAAAAAAACGGACGCGGTCGAAATTCTCGAAGCCGTCTACCGCTCGAGCGATTCGCCCGAAAAACTCGATGTGAAGGATTTTGTAAAAGGCGACTCCGACGTAAAAGTGCTGAGCCGAACGTTTAAATGCGCGCTCGCCCCGGGGCACGTCAAGGAACTTTATGTAAAGTATAAGTTCGGCGGAAAGGTGTTCGAAAAGGTTGTTCGCGAGGGCGGCACGTTTGTTCCGCCCGTTCCCGAAGCGGTGCGAAGCCCGATTTATCCCGCAGTTTCCGACGGGAAACTCGGCGCGGTGTTCGAAGCTGCGGGCACGGCGGAACTGTTCCTGTCGGACGGAGGGGAAGTTTCGCTTTCGGTGCAATCGCTTCCGAAGAATGTCAATATATCGGAAAATTGGGATGTCGCATTCCAGAAAAACCGCGGCGCGCCCGCAACGGCGCATTTCGAAAAACTCGAATCTTGGACTGAAAATCCCGACGACGGAATCCGCTATTTTTCGGGCATCGCAACGTATTCGAAAAAATTCGAGCTCGGCGGCGAAATGTTCAAAAAGGGTCGGCGCATAATTTTGTCGATCGGGAAAGTCGCCGACGTCGCCCGCGTGCGGATTAACGGCAAAACCGCCGCAACGCTCTGGCGCGCGCCGTTCGAATGCGACATAACAGAGCTTGCAAAAAAAGGCGACAACACGCTTTCGATAGAAGTGGCGAACCGCTGGCCGAACAGGCTTATCGGCGACGCGCGGCTTGCGAAATCGCCCGACGAACGCCTGCCGAAATGGATTGTCGAAAAGCGCAAAAACGATACCGACAGAATAGCCTACACATTCACAAAGGGCTTCTGGAATGCGAACGAAGAACCGCTCGAATCGGGCTTGCTGGGCAAAGTGGAAATCCGAGCAGCCGACTTCGTTGAAGCCGCGCCGATGGAAAAATAGACAACTCCAAAACGCGGCGAACAAATTTATGCGGACAACCGCAATCCCCGCCGCGCCGAACGGAGCGACATTTGCATACTCGAAACAGCGTCGGGTGCGGCGGGCTGGGGATTGCTTTGTCCGTCGGTAGGACTACATTATCGGGGCGCGGTTGCGGCGCAGCACTTTCGGCTTTCTATTTTCCGCGCTTTTCCTCAGCACTATGTAGCCTTTCGGCTGGAGTTCCAGTTTCGTCTTTCCGTTATCCGATTCGCATTTTGCGCCGTACGAAAGCAGTTCCGACGAGCCGCCGAAGTCCGCGTCGACCATCGTCGAAACGCATTTATCCGCCGCGTTGATTACAACCAGTGCTGCGCCCTCTTTTGCCTCGCGGGCAAATGAAAGCACTGCGTCGGGTTTATCGTTGTCTATCCAGCGCGTCTTACCGTCGAAGAACACGGGGTCTTTGCGCAGTTCGATAAGTTTTTTCACGAGTGCGGTTCTGCGTTTCCCTTGTTCGGTATTCATATTCGCCCATTCGGTGAAGTATCTGCCGTGTGTGCGGTCGGAGAAAATCGTCATGGGGGCGTCGTCGGCGAATTCGTTGCCGCTGTAAATAAACGGAATGCCGTCGAGGGTGAAGTTCATGACCATGACGGCGTCCATGCCGCGGTAGCCGAAGCGGATTTCGCAGCGTTTGCGGAATGGCCCGTTGGCGAAGTCGTGGTTTTCCATTGCGCGGAGCACCCTCGCGTTTTTGGGCTGGTCTTTATCGAAAGACTCCCAGCGTTCGCGCAAAATTTTTGCGGGCTTTTTGTCGTGGAAGACTTCGATTGTCTTGCGCTGCCAGAGTACTTCGTAGGTGGCGTCGTATGTTTTTTCCGTCGCGGAGTGGCGTTCGCTTTCCTCAATCATGAGAAGTTCGGGCTTGATTTTGCGCAGGCGGACGGCGGCGTTGTCCCAGAAATCGGAGGGCACCATTTCGCCGACGTCGGTGCGGAAGCCGTCGATGTCGAACTCGCGCAGGAGAAATTCCATATTCTTGGTGAGGTATTCGCGGAGTTCGGGATTTTTGAAATTCAGGCGCGGGAAAGCCCATTCGCCCGTATCGGGAGAGCCGTCGGGCTTGCGCATGATGAAGTCGGGGTGGTCTTTCAGGAAGACGGCTTTCGGCCCGCAGTGGTAGTACACGACGTCGAAGAGCACTTTCAGCCCGAGTTCGTGCGCTTTTTTGACGAAGTTGCGGGCGTCGTCGGCGGTGCCGTACGAGGGGTCGATTTTGTAAAAATCCTTCATGCGGTAGGGATTTTTCGGATTTTCGGTTTTGGCCGCCTTTTGGCGTTCGCTCCAAAAGGTTTTATCCATATCGTCGTCGTGCTCGGTGAGCGGGCAGAGGTAGACGATATCGACGCCGAGCGACTTCACATAGGGCAGCATTTCCGCCGCCTTGTTGAGCGTGCCCTCCTGCGTGAACGAGGGCAGGAGGATTTGGTAAATCACCGAGCGTTTGAAGTCTTCGGAGACGGGTTTTGCGACTTTCGCCGACGCGAACGCCGACGCCGCGAATGCCAGCACCGCCGACACGAGAATTGCTGTTTTTTTCATCATATATTCAAGTTGGTTGTGTGTTGAAAGGTAATAAAGTAAAAATGCAAAGGCAAGGCAACACAAT
>JAJXPD010000223.1 GCA_021641325.1 Opitutales bacterium | reverse complement strand
TTGCGGGGGAGGGCGGTTTGCTTTCGCGGGCTTGAGCGCGAGAACGCGCGTGCAAAGCGCATTGGCAATGCCAATCGCGCCAATTACCGACATTTTAAATTGCCGAGGCGGAGAAGCCTGTTGTCGCCGCGTTTCATTTTTAGCGTAATGAACGGACCTTTGCCTAAACGCTTGCCCGAAAGCGCATCAAAAACTTCCTTGTCGGAGTGCAAATTCAGCGCAATATCGTGCGGATTTCTGTCGTCGTCCGTGCATGTTATTGAGATATACGGTTCATTGGCAAAAACAGACAGTTTTTGATTCGAATATTCGCGAACTCCCGCAACCTTAAACATAAGCCTTATGGCTTCCTCGGGAAGAATCCCGCTGCCGCAGAACAAATGTTTTCCGCGTAAAACAAGCGCGGGTTGCCCGTTGGGATAGACGCCTAAAACCTTATCGCCGTCTTTGAGAATCGGCGTCAACAGCGGCGAAGTCTTCGCGCTGCTTCCGAACTTAACAAGCCCCATTTTGCGGCCTTCGGCAGTGGGTTCAACCAACATCGGCAGCATCCCTCCCTTTACATATTCGACATCAAACCCCGTGGCTTCCGAGACGCCCGCAAGCGAGAATTCGCTTTTTTCCACGTCAATCAATCCCGTCGCCCAAACGAAAATCGCGCCCGAGTCGGCAACCTTTTGGCGAATCGCCCTGCGTTGTTTCGCGTCGAGCGCACACGAGACCGCAAAAATCGGCAGACGCGGCGCATACGGACGCCCGAAAAGAACGTCGTCAAGCAGGAAACTTCCGAACGAGACCGCACAGTCGGTGAGAATCTTGCGGGAATCGGTCGAAGACAACATCGTGCGCAAATTCGTATAATTCGCGCCGCCGAAACAGACGGAACGCTCGTCCAAAATAATCGCGATGTCGGGATTGTATTCGACGGGATTTTCAAGCAAGTCGTTGTCGACTGCGGCAAACTCGGGCATAAGCGTCCAAAGCTTTGGGTCGTCAAACCAGCCGGTGCCTGCGAGATCCATCCACCAGCATCCGTTGTTGCGCACAACCTGCTGAGCCATATCGCGCTGGAGAACGCTAAGCGTGTCTTCGAGCGTCCTAAGCTCTTTGCCCAACGCCGTTATTTTTTGCTGCGTTGGAGGCACGCGATACGTTCTGATGTCGTCCTCCCAAATCCAAAGCTTGCCCGAACGCGTTATTGTTTCTGTCGAACTCGGAGTCATTCCGCCATAGCCGAGATTGCGCGTATCGTGATACGAAAGAGGGCCGCATAAAATGTCGACATCGGGCGAGTTCAAAACCTTCATCAACCCGAAGTGTCCGGGGTTGGCGGCGCCCTTCCATTCGCCAATCGTTATGTACCCGTAAAAAGCAAGCGACAACTTTTCCGGCGTTTTTTGGCGAATAATTTTTGCGAGAGTAAGAATCGTCTCAACCATAGAGTCCTGCCTAAACATATTGCAGTCGAAAAGTTTTATCTGCGTTTTCGGATCGACAATGCAAAACGCCGAAAGCCGCTCCTTCGGCGACGGAACTTTCGCGGTTGCCAAGGTTGCCGACGGGTCGTTCCAAGCCTTTTGCAGCGCGGCGTCGGTTCCGTATTTTCGCGTCAGCCATTCGCGCCAGGATTGCTGAGCCGACGGCTCGTAGCCCACCCAATCCGTATCGCGGGTATCGGGATAAAACCATTCGCACGAATTTGCCCCGCCCGGGTGATACCCCGCAATGTTGTTGCTGCAGTATCCTTCGCAAAAATCGATAACCGCGCCCAAAGCCTTCGCGATGTCGGCTCTAAAACGCGGAGAGAACGGGCTGCCCATGCCGGGAAACTTGTCGCAAACCTTGCCGTCTATGGATTGAAGCGCGTCCTGCGGATATTTTTTCATCCACCAGTCTGGCGGATAACAACGAACGCGCACAATGATTTTCGCATTCGGATTCGCGCCCAATATCTCGTCGAGCGCGCCTTTGAGGTTTTCCGTGTTATAAGACTTGCCGTCTTCCGGCATAAAATCCGCGGCCTGAACGGGAAAGGTTATAAAATCGACGCCGGCGTCTTTTGCCAATTTGGTTTGAAGCCCGACAAACGAACGGTGCACGGGCTCGAAGAAATCCCCTCCGAGAGTCGTATACAATTTGAAGTCCGTTTTTTTGTCGGACTTTATTTTTATGTCTATGCGGTATTTTTTGCCCGCCTTAAAATCGACGTTTCCGAATGCGATTTTCGAAACTCCCGCGTCGGATTTCGCGTGTAAATAGCTTTGCTCTCCCTCCGTTTCCGCAACGAATTCCGCATTCAAATTCCTGCCGCCGCTTTTCTCAATCGAAGCGCCGCGTTCGAGCGAAAAAACCTTTGCGCCGCCGTCGGCTTGCGAAACTTCCAGCGCGTAGATTTTGCAGTCGAACCGTCCGTCGAATTCGAGCTGAATCCGCACCCCGTCCGCGTTTTTTTCAAGCGGCAAGATTTCGACGAACGTTTCCGTAAGCTCGGGATATGCGTCTCTTTTAATCGGCGACCCCATTTTGAAATATAACGGCGAAACGTACAACATTCGCGGCCGCACAGGCTTGCCGTTTAAAACAATCTGCGGCACGCCGTTGACTTGCCGAACTTTGCAGGTTGTCTTTGCGTCGTTGCCGTCCTCCACTCCTTTGGAGAAAAAATTACACCCGCACAAAAAAAACGCGGACATCAATGCCACACACACAGAATTCGCTTTCATTCACCAATTAAAAACGACACTCGGGGTTATTTCAATAAAAAAAACCTCTCGGCAATCCGCCAACTTCCCAGCGGGGTTCTGCGGGGAACGGTTTGCTTCCGTAGTAGGGGCACACGGAGAAAAAGTAAGGGGGCTGTACTTGAGTACTGCCCCCTTTCGTTTTCGAGTATGACTCTGCTACGGAACAAACAAGTCCCGCAGGTTC
>JAJXPD010000222.1 GCA_021641325.1 Opitutales bacterium | reverse complement strand
CCTTACGGGCAGGGCGGTCGAAACTTTCGACGATTCGGAGCTTGAAGCTCTGTTGAAGAAAAACCTCATAATAAACCACGACGCCCTTGCGCCGCTTGCCAAGCGCGGGATAAATCTGGGCGTGAGGGCGCTGCCGAAAGCCGGCGGAACGGAGTTTGTGGACGGAAGAACCTACTGGTTTTTCGGCGGCGTTCCACTTGAAGTCGAGTCCGCCGACGCGGAAATTCTTGCGGGCTTCCAGTCGGGCGGGAAAATGCGCGCGAGCCTGTGCGTTGTGAAAACGCCGCAGGGGGCGTCCGCGCTCGTCGTCGGCGGCTACGGATTCGCGAGAAATCCGACGCATTTCAAGCGCAAGGCAATGCTCGACGGCATAGACAAAATCGCGCCGCTTTCGGTGCGGCTCGACACCACATGGCGCGCCGCGGTTTATCCTCGCGTAGACAAAAAGGGCAGGGTGTGCGCGGCGACGATTATGAACCTTTCGGAGGGCAAGTCGCTTCCGCTGAAACTGCGGATTCGCAATCCCAAATCGCGGACGCCGAAATGGGAAACCCCGCGCGGCGCGTGCGAACCCGAATGCGAGTACAACGCCGATTCACGCGAGCTTAAAATAACCGTCCCGCCCCTCGAAGCGTGGAAAGCGGGAACTTTGATTTTCTAAACAGCGGTTTTTTTGGGAATAACCTTCAACATCAACAAACCATATAAAACATGAATAATATACTGAAAATATCATTGTGCTTGCTGTCGGCTACCGCCGCCGCAAACGCCGACGAATTTGTCGGCAAGCCGGAAAGCGTGGGCAGGACTTGGCTCTCAAACCTGAACAACACAAAGGAAGCCGTTTTGGTTTCCACGCCTTCCGAGACTACGGGAGCTTTTTATGCGGGAAACGGGCAAACCATGAAAAAAATGACGGTTGTCGACAGGTCGTCGGGCAGCGACGAAGTCGGCGACGCCAACATCGCGTTCGATTTCACGTTGGACGCAAATTCCGTCGACGCCGCGCAAGTACTCTCGGTAAAGAACTTGACTCTCAAATCTTCGAATGCAGTCGTAACAAACACGGCGTCTTCGTCCGCGCTTGTGTCTCTCGACATCAACAAGCTTGTTCTCGACGGCGAAAATTGGGGGAGCGGCGGCTATCAGACTCAGAAGCTTACCTTCAAAAACGTCAATGCAAAAGTGAACACCGCCGACACCACGCAAATCGGAATTACCGCTGGCACGTCTTCCTCTATTACGATTGATTCTGGCGCGAATGTCGAGTGGAATGGCAATATCCATGCGGGAAAGCGGAATACCGAGTTCGTGTCAAACTCAGGTTTGTTCGTCAACGGCACGCTTTCCATGAACGGCAGCATTGCCGTCTACGGATACGCGTCGGTCGGCGAAGGCGGAGTGCTTAACTTGAACGGAAACGATTTGTCGATGACGGGCACTGTCGACATTTGGGGCACTGTAAATTTCGGTGCGCCGAAAAATTCCGACAGCAGGGTTTACAATTACGGCACGCTTAACATCAACAGTGCAAATCCCGCGTCGCAGCTCGTTTTTTACAATATAGATTCGCAGTACGGCGGCTCGGTGAATCAGGCGGTAGCAACGGGCGCGAATACCGGCATAAGGATCAAGGGGGTAGCCCAAATCTACAACGGCTCGAATTGGACGGTTAACGAAAAGCTGGAGCTTCAAGGCAGCGACGCCTCGAATATCGCGCAACTGAACCTTCGCGAAAACGGCGCGGCGGTAAGGTTTGTCGTTGGCGACGGGCAGACTGCGCGCTTTGCTCTTTTGGGAAATTCGCGCGCAACAATAAATGCGGTAGACTCTATTTCGACGAAAGACGGCGGCGCGGTCAAGCTTCTCGTTGAAGGCGACAACAACAGTCTAGTTTTGGGGGCGGCGCAGTCGTTCTCCGAAATGGAATTGAACGGAAATCTCGAACTAACCCTTTCCGCCGGCGCGCAACTCTTCCTCACGGGCGAAACCGCGCCGACGCTTTCCATAGCCGACGGGAAATTGTTTACCATATACAATTTCATGGACGATACAATTTATGTCGGCGAGCATTTCGATGACGCCGTTCTCCTCAAAATAAAGGCATACAATTCGTCGATGGAGCTTTTGCAAATCGGCGTAAAGGACGGTTTTCTGACTTCGTCGATACCCGAACCCGCCGAATGGGCGGCGGTTTTCGGGGCGTTCGCGCTCGGCTTTGCCGCGTACCGCAGACGCAGGCAGTAGGCAATTTCAGCCGCGACGGCAAGCGGGTCTGCCGCTTGCCGTCTTGTTTTCAATGCCTTGCTTTGTGTGATGTATAAATATTTTATAAAAACCGCTATTTTAGCCGTCGCGGGAGTTTCGGCGGCATTTGCTTCGACGTCCGACGCGGCGGACATTTCAAAACTCGACAAAAATTTCGTTTCGGAAAAAGTCGAAGGTCTTGACGTTGTCTACCGCAACGCGCTTTACGATTTCCTTTAGATACATTCCGATGTCGTTCAAATACGGAATGTGCTCCCTGTTTAGAAAAACGTCTTTCGACGTTTTGGCGGCCTCACTTTTCAGATGTCTGAGGGCGGCTTCGTACTTCGGCTTGTATGCTTCAATCACCGCAATGTGCCTGTCTGCGGGACATAGTTGTGAAAGCGGAATTTCGACAAGCTTGTTGCGCCCGAAAACCTTGTACTTCGCGGTTTCACCGTCGCAATCGACTATCGTCCCCGAAAACGACTTGCCTTCGGTGTTCGTCCATTTGCGAAGTTGTTGGGCGTTAAGCCCAATGCACCCGCAAATGATAAAAAAGAAACCTATTATAATTATGCGCATGTTGCAATTGTCTTGTCGGTATCCCTTTCACGCGCAAAATGCACGTATGTTATCTCGTATTGTGGTTTCGCTCGTTTTCTAGCGACTTAAGCAGATCAAAAAGTTCGTTTTTTGTACTCAACTGTGTAA
>JAJXPD010000221.1 GCA_021641325.1 Opitutales bacterium | reverse complement strand
GGTCGGCGTCGGCGCGGAAGGCCGCGTGCTTCTGCAAAGCCTCCTGAAAATGCCCAATCTCAACTTCGTGGCAATCTGCGACATTTGGGAAGCGTACAACCAGAAATACGCGCGCGCGCTTATCAAGAAGACGCTCAAACAGACCCCCAAGGGCTATATCGACTATAAAGACCTCATCAAGAACCACGCAAAGGAACTCGACGCGGTGTTCATCGCAACTCCCGACTTCTGGCACGCGCCCATGACGGTTGACTTCCTCGAAGCGGGCGTCAACGTCTATTGCGAAAAGATGATGTCCGACACTCTCGAAGGCGCGCGCAAAATGGTTCGCGCGGCTCGCAAGAGCGGCAAGCTTCTGCAAATCGGCCACCAGCGCAAGAGCAACCCGCGCTACATCTACGCGCGCGAAAAGCTCCTCCGCGAAGCCAACATTTGCGGCAATATCATGGCCTGCAACGGCCAGTGGAACAGAGCGGTCTCCAAGGACATCGTCGCTCCCAAGAATCCGAAGTACGCCATTCCGCAGGAAATCCTCCACAAGTACGGCTACAAGGACATGAACCAGTTCCTCAACTGGCGCTGGTCTAAGGGTCTCGGCGGCGGCGCGATTTCCGACTTGGGCGCGCACCAAATCGACATTTTCGGCTGGATGCTCGGAGCGCGTCCCTCGCGCGTAATGGCGTCGGGCAACCGCGACTACTACAAGAAGGCGGACGGCACTCCCGCGCACGACTGGGACGACAACGTTATGTGCATTTTCGAATTCGATAAGACATTCCAGGGCAAAAAGGCTCAGGTGTTCTATCAGGTTCTCACCACGACAAGCTCGGGCGGCGGCTATTTCGAATCTTTCATGGGCGACAACGGCACGTTGAAGATGTCGGAAAATCCCGCTCTGACAAAGCTTTTCCGCGAAAACAACGCTCCCGACTGGAAGCCGCTTATCGAAAACGGCACAATCGGCGCGGGCGAAGCAAGCGCGGCTTCCGCAAAGGTTGCGGACTCCCGCGAAACAAAGGCTCTTGTCGGTTATAGCTTCCCCGAAAAAGTCCCCGGACTCAGCGCGGAAAAGCCGATTCATATGTACCACCTCGAAAACTTCGTAGGCGCGGTTCGCGGCGAAAACAAACTTTCCTGCGACGCCGAACACGCGTTCGAAGCCGAAGCCGCCGTATTCAAGGCGCGCGAAGCCATCGCAAACGGCCCCGCGACGTTCTCGGATTCCGACTTCGTTGTCGCATAACCAAATTTCATAAAAAAGGAAAATATAATGAAAAAAACAATCATCGCATTTGTGGCGCTCGCCGCCGCGCTTTGCTCCTACGCAAAGCCCCTTAAACTCGACGTTCCCCGCTCGCAGCTGACGGGAACTCCCGTGCCGATTAAAATCGACAACCTCGAAGCAAAAGCTCCGAATCCCGAACCCAACGTTCCGGACGACGTTTCGAACATCGCAAAGGGCAAGAAGGTAACGTCTTCGGACGACTTCCCGCTCATCGGCGAACTCGAACTCATCACCGACGGCGACAAGGAAGCGGCGGAAGGCTCGTATGTCGAACTCGCCGACAAGCTTCAGTGGGTTCAAATCGACCTCGAAAAGAGCGCGGAAATCTTCGCAATCGCGGTTTGGCACTACCACAGTCAGGAACGCGCCTACAAGGACGTAGTCGTCCAGATTTCCGACGACCCCGCGTTCAAGAGCGGCGTCAAGACCGTTTTCAATAACGACAACGACAACTCCGCCAAGCTCGGCAAGGGCGACAACAAGGCATACGTCGAAACAAACCTCGGCAAGCTCATGGTTGTAAATCCCCCCGTCAAGGGCAGATACGTTCGCCTCTATTCGAACGGCAACACTTCGAACGATATGAACCACTATATCGAAGTCGAAGTCTTCGGCAGATAATACACCGATTTTAAAAGGCGGCACTCGCGCGAGTGCCGCCTTTTTTGTGCGCACGCGCCCGTTTTAAAGCGCAATTGCGCGCGGAACTCCGCTTCCTTTGGGTTGTCCGAAAAAATGCCTGCCCTGACGGGAATTATGTTTTCTCCGCGGTATCGGAGGAAATGTCCGCCGCGCGGAACTCCGCTTCTTGCATGTTGCCCGAAGAAAAATTTGCCGCGCGAAATCCGCGCAATGCGCCTTGTTTTGAGCCGCGCCACGGGGGCAATTTTCGCGCTCTTTGCGCAAATGTTTGATTGACGAAAAGGGGCAAAAACGAATAATTGTTTGCCGTACAAGTGCTATTCAAAACCAATGGGTGTATTATGAAAAAATGTCTATATATGTTTGCCGCGCTGTTGCTCTTTGCGGGCGCGGCCTTTGCGTTCGACTCCGAGGCGCGGTTAATCGTGCAGGCGGAAAAAATATGCGGCTTCGAGGCGAAAGCCACGCGCGGCGGACGCGCCTCCGTCGGCGATGTCAAAGTTTCCGGCAGGCGCGTTTCGCTAGTGGACTACTACTATAAAAACAAGTCGGAGGATTGGGAAACCGCGGGCTTCAAGTTCAAGGCTGATTTCGACGGCTCGGTTCTGCTTTTCATCTCGGCTCTGCGCCGCTCGCACGGCGGAAAGACCGAAATGCTCACCGTCGCCTACGACGACATCGCAATAGACGGAAAGCCCGTGCTCAACGGCGACTTCTCGGGCGACTACAACAACTGGTGGGGCAGCCGCACGTTCCCGACGGCAATCCTTTCCGAGACCGCCGCCGACGGAAAGCAAAACAAGTTTCTGCGGGCGTGGTGCAACTCGTATTTGGTCCAGCGCATTCCCGTCGCAAAGGGCGTCGAGTACGAAATAACTTTCCGCACGAAGCCGCTCGGAAAAATCGACATCGACCGCGGCGAATGCCTGCCGCTTGATATTTCAAAATACTCGAATTTTAACCTTTCCGATTTTTCCATATGGAAATTCCCGTATAATTTGTCCGAAATCGGCAAGGCTAATGGAAATTTCGGCGG
>JAJXPD010000220.1 GCA_021641325.1 Opitutales bacterium | reverse complement strand
AAACGAAATAGAGGGATGTGTTTGAAATTGCAAGTATTTTTTTACGCAAGTTTTTTGGCCGAACTTTTTGTTCCGATTTTACCTTCCCTCCGTTCGACAAAAATCTTTTGCGGTTTTTTCTGTTGCCGCCGCTTTTTTCGGGGCGATGTGTTTCTATTTTAGATGTCCGAACCCGCGGAACATTAAAAATATTGCCGCTATATGGCGGAAAACAGGCGGATGCAATTCTTTGTGAATATGGAAAACCCGCGAATCCAACCGCAAAAAACGCGGAATTGCCGCTTGGGCGATTCCGCGTTTAAGTGATGGGGGTTGTTGTCGGCGGCGTGCGCGGAGGGTGTCGGCGCGTTGCCGCTGTGGGGATTTTTGCTATTTTTTCGGCGGAACGGGATTCCAGCCTCGCGAAATTGCGTAGTCCATAAATCTGTTCCAGTCGTAGGGGGTTATGCTATGCGGGCCTTCTTTGATATGGAAGCCGATGTCGCCGAAGAACGGCTTGCCCGAAGCGAGGTCGGCTTCGGTCGGCAGCTTCTTCGCCCCGAAAAGTCTATATGCGGGCGAGACTTTCATGACGGCTTCGCACTGAATGTCGGGCTGTGCGTAGATGTCGCCCGAAGACCCCGCGACGTAGAGCATGCGCGGCGCGATGCACGCTATCAGGTGCCACTGGTCGGCGGGCGGAATTTCGAGGCTGCTGTTGCGCTCCTTTTTTAGCTCCGTTTGCGATACGCCTGTTGTCGCGGTATTTGTATATCTTTTTATGTTTTTCGAGAACCAGAACTTAAAGCGCAGGTTGGGCATGAGCGTTATCGTCTTTGCGCCGCCGTTGTTTCCGCAGACGTAGGCGAAGCGTTTATCGTGCGCGCCCGTTATGAATGCCGTTTTCGAGAGTCGCGAGTGTCCTACGACCCCGATTCTCTGTTTGTCGATTTCGGGCATTGTTTCCAGCAAATCGAACACGCGCATGTTGCACCACGCCCATGCGGCGAGGGCGGTTTTTTGGGGCACTTGCGAGTCGTCGAAAATTTTATAGACGCTTTCTTTCGCGCCGTCTTTTGTGATGTAGTCGGGGTATCCTTCGTTGTAGCAGAATGTTGCGATTCCGAATCCGCGCGCGACTATTTCCTTCACGGGGATTCTCTCTGTTTTTGTGGCGCGGGTTGTTTCGCGGTCGGTATTTTTCTTTTCCGCCCTGATGAAGTGGGTCGGCAAGATTACTTCCTTTTCTGCGGTGAGCGTGTGGTTGCCGTAGAAGTTGGGGCAGACGAATGTCGGAATTTTCTCCGCCGCGCCTTTGGGTAGGTAAATCAGGACATTGAGCGAATGTTCTCCCTTTTTGCCGCCCACGGTTATTTTATATTGTTTGCGGACCGCGATTCCGTCGAGCGCGTTGTCGGACGATTCGAGAAGCTCGAACTTGATTGTGTCGGGGCGCGGCGGAATTTCCCCGTAAATTTGGGAGTCGAAGAAGTCGATAATCATGGGGGCTGCGGTTTGGCTCCATTCCAGCGCGTTCTTGATTTCTCCGCGCCCGTCGATGCGCTGCAAGATGTCGTTTTGTTCTGCGTTGGAGAATTGCGGCGCAAAAAGCGCGAGCGTCGCCGCCATGCTAAAAATAAGTGTTTTCATGCTTCAAACCTATGGTCGATTTTATTCCGAGGTCAAGCAATTATTGATTTGTTGGGTTTAAATTTGAATTTTTGGAAAATTTCAAAGCCTGCGGGTTTGTCGCGATTGTCTTTTTGCGTCGGCGCGGCAGCGCGTCGGAGCGGCAATTTCCGCATTTTTTCGGGGGTCGGCGCGGGTTTTGCCGCCGTTTTCTGCGGCGGGTTTGCCCGAAATGCAAGCTGTAAGTTTGTGTGTCGATATTTCTTGACAAAAAATCTTCCGTTCGTTTTAATATATTTCAACATGAAACAAAACATTCCCAATACAAAAAGAAGAGCGACCGCGTTAATTTCAGCATTGTCCGCCGTGTTGGCGTGCGGATTGGCTGGTTGCGCGTCGGAACAAAACGCGCGGGAGGCTCAAACACCGAAGGAATCGCAAAAAACCGAGGTTGTCTGCATTTATTATCCGCACTGGCACGTTTATCCCGAAGGCGAAAAGTGGTTCGGCAAGAACTGGACCGAATGGGAATTTGTCAAGACCGCCGTGCCGCGCTTCAAGGGGCACAAGCAGCCGATGAAGCCGCTGATGGGCTATTTGGACGGAAAGTCGCCCGACGACCTCGCAAAGGAAATCGAGCTTGCCTCGAACAGCGGCATCGATGTGTTTTTGTACGACTGGTACTTCTACGGCGACGGCATTCAGACGATGTCGGAGTCTCTCGAACAGGGCTTCCTGAAAGCCCCCAACAGCGGCAAAATGAAGTTCGCCATCATGTGGTGCTACCACGACCGCCGCAACGCGTTTCGCCCCGAATACGGCAAGCCGCGCCAGATGTTGCAGCCGCTCTCGCGCACTCCGCAAGAGTTCCTGAACGCCGTTGAATACTGCGCGAAAAACTATTTCACAAAGCCCAACTATTGGCACGTAGACGGCAAGCCGTATTTTTCGATTTTTGCGGCGGCGCAATTCATGTCCGACATGGGCGGCGCGGAAAAAACGCGCGAGCTGCTGAAAAAGGCCGACGCCGTTTCCGTAAAATATTGCGGCAAGCCAGTGCACTGGTCGGGAATGGTCTTCGGCAGAAAGAATTTCGACGACTACGCGGCGGCGCAGTTCGATTCGCTCAGCAACTACAACGTCAATCCGAGCGCGATTCCCGATTTCAGAAAGTACGCCGCAAAACGCCGGTGGGTCTTCGAATATTCGCAGATGGCGGACGCCCATAGGCTCACTTGGAACTTCTACGCAAACGCGCCGATGAAATTTATCCCCGTTGCGACAAGCGGCTGGGACAGCTCGCCGCGCTGCCGCGCCGATGTCGAATTTCCGTGGAAAAAGGCGGAATACCCGTACGGGACAATCGCGACGA
>JAJXPD010000219.1:487-2982 GCA_021641325.1 Opitutales bacterium | reverse complement strand
CTCTTGCAGGGGCGTGTAGTCGAGGTAGTTGTTTGTGGATTCGAAGTCGCCGGCAACGCAGGAATGGTGTCCCGAAACGGGGCGGGTTTGGTCGTACATTTTCATTGCGGCGACAAGCCTTTTACCCTGCGCCGACTGCGGAAGCATGTCTTCAACAAGCTTGTAGCGGAGCGAGTTTCCGAGCTTCATCGGGTTTGCGCTGTCGTGGTTGTTGAAGGTGTTCGAAATCGTCATAAGCGCGATTACCGACGGATTGTTTTTGATTTCGTTCCAGTCGTGCTTGAAGCGCGCGAGCCATCTGTCGCGGGCGTCGATGTCGTCCCAGTCCCATTTTAGGTCTGCGTTGCCCGCGTTTGCGGGATAGAGGATAAGAAAGCCCTTTTCGTCGGCGATTTCCGCCCACACCTTGCGCGACTCCCTCGCCTTTGCCGAGTGCACCCACGGCCAGAGTTCGAGCGCGTTGAAGTTGCATTCCGCCATCGAGTCGAGCACGTTCGAAATAGCCTCCCTTACGCCGCCCGATTGGTCTTCGTAGAAATTGTGCAGGGGTATCAGTCGCACTTTTTTGCCGTTGAGGAAAAAGTATTTTCCGACAACCCTGAATTCCCTGAATCCGAAACGCTGTTTGATTGTATCAAGCGTCTTGCCGTTCTTTTTTACGGAGATTTCCGCCCAGTACAGATTCGGCTCTTTGACGTCCCAAAGTTTCGGATTTTCCCAAGTGTCCGACACCGTCGCGTATGGGCTTTCCAATTTCGCCTTGCGGGTGAATGTCTTCGCCACGTTGCCGTCGGCGTCCGAAATTTTCACCGACACTTCGTAGTCGGCGGGGCGGAGGTTTTCGAATTTAAGGTCGATGTCGATTTTTTTAAGCTCCACGTTCGTTTTTACGAAGACGTCTGAAATCTGCACGCCCGCGGGGCGCGAAATCAGGAAGACGTCGCCGTTGATGCCGCCGTAGGGGTCTATTTTTGTCTTTTTTGACGCGGGCTTGTCGTTGTAGATTTCGGCTGGGTAGTTGTACACGCCGACCAATAGCGCGATTGAAACCGTTTCGCCCGCTTTCGCGAATTTCGAGATGTCGAGGCTGTCGTCCATGTACGAGACCATTCCCGCCTCTTTGCCGTTTACGAAAACCCGCGCGACAGTCATCACATGCTCTGCTTTCAGCACAATTTCCCCGCGCCAGTTTTCGGGGATTTTCACACTGCGCCTAATCCAGCAGCGTTCGTATTTGTTGTCGGCTTTCCAGCGTTGTGTTTTGCCCCTTTCCACTATGCACGGAAGCGTGGGCTTCTTTTCGATGTCCGCGAAGTAGAAGCCGGGGACGAGCATTTTGCCCCATTCGCCGTCCGCCGGCATAGGCTCGCCGCGAACCGCCATCGGGGCGCATTCCCACACGCCGTTGAGGACTATCTGCGAGCGTTTCGCCGTCAGCCTTTCTACGGGCGAATCGGCGGGCGTCAGTTCGTATTTTTGCTGGGCGAATGCCGCCGGCATTGCGCACAGAATTGCGGTTGCAAGTATTTTTTTCAGTTTGTCCATCACAGTATATTTGTCTTGTTTTGCGAAAACCCATTATCTTAAACTTTCGGCTCGGACGGAAGCGTTTTTTGGGTCTTTTTTAGTCAACTGTTTACCACTCCCGCGCCGACAAAAAAACGCGGACGTTTCTGTCCGCGTTCTGGAAATCCGCCGTTCGGGCGGGAAGTGCGACCCGCTTATTTGCCGAAGCTCGGCGGGACTGATTCGACGTAAATCGACCTCGACGGGAACGCGAAAGACAGCCCGCGCTTTTGCACCGCCCGCATGATGTCCAGATTGATTTTCTGCACGTCCTCCGCAAACGGAATCGGCGAAATATCGAAAAGATAGTAGAGCACGGAAATGTCGAGCGAAGAGTCTCCGAAGCCCGAGAAGCTTACGCGAATGTCCGACTGGTCCACGCGGGAATTGTTGCGCAGAATCGTTTTGATGTCCTCCACAATCGCCTCCATCTGTTCGGGCGTCGCCGAGTACGTCATTCCGAGCGTCGCCGTGTAGCGGCGTTTGTTGCGCTTTGACCAGTTTTCAACCGTCGCGTTCGCCAAAACCGAGTTCGGAATGGAAACCACCGTGCGCGGGAATGTCCTGATTCGCGTGGAACGGAAGCCGATGAACTCCACAACGCCCTCGACGCCCGCAGCGGTAATCCAGTCGCCCACAATGAAGGGTCTGTCCACAATCAGCGAGACCGAGCCGAAGAAGTTTGCTATTGTGTCTTTCGAGGCGAACGCCAACGCCGCGCCGCCGATACCCAGAGACGCTACCACCGCCGTGATGTTTGCCCCCAGCGTGTCGAGAATCACGAGGAACGAAATCGTGTAGATTGTGTATTTCGTGATTTGGTTGCCGAGCGTCAGCAGGTTTTTCGCGGCAACGTATTTTTTTGCCATGTTTTCTTCGAGCATTTTGAACACGGCGTCGCTAAAAATCTTCAACGCCCAGCTTAGCAG
>JAJXPD010000219.1:0-477 GCA_021641325.1 Opitutales bacterium | reverse complement strand
TTCGTCAAAAGCAGAACAGCGGAATCGCCCGCGACCAAAATCACGAACCACGATACGGGCGAGCGCAGTCGCGCAAGAATCCGCCTGCTGTCGCGAATCGTCCTGCCGTTTTTCTCTCGCAGGAACAGGCTGAACGCAAACGCTATTATGTAGTGCTGTAAAATCCACGCAAACGCTATTGTAGCGGAAATCGCGACGACAGACACAACCCTTATTCCGCAAACTTTGGTCAAGAGGAAGTCCGCCGCCTTTTCCGAGATGTTGTTGCGGGTAAATTTTACGATGCCGCGCATGAACATGTGCAGGTTTTTCGAATCGGCCATGCTGTCCGATTTCAGCTTTTCGAGCAGCTGCTCGCTCGGCGTCTCTTGGGCGGTTTGCGCAGGTTTCGTCGCCGCCTGCGTTTGCGGAGCCGCCGCCTGCGCCGTCTGCGGAGCGGCGTTGGCTTGTGCCGATTGGGCGGGGGCTGCCTGTTGC
>JAJXPD010000047.1:4520-13452 GCA_021641325.1 Opitutales bacterium | reverse complement strand
CTAAATAGTCAGCGCACGGCGCAGAAGATTTTTAAAATGCGTTGGGATAAAAGTTGGGCTTATTGGTAAGCGGAGATTCCAAGTTTGTGGATTTCCGCTTTTCTTTTCATCTATTCCAATATCTAATTGACTGTTTATATTGTATGTCGATAGAATACGGGGTTAATGAAAAAAATATTAGTCAGTGTGATGTCGATTGGCTGTGCGTTGAGTGTTTTTGCCGACGCGTTTGATTATGACGCCAAGTTGAAGCTTGCCGAAAAGGGCGACGCTGTTGCCCAGAACGAAATCGGCGAATATTATGCCGACGGCGGCGGCGGCAAGTTCTCGCCCCGCTACATGACGGCTTTTGCCTGGTGGGAGAAAGCCGCCCAAAACGGCAATGCCCGCGCCTTGACAAATATCGGCGCGGCTTGGTACGCGGGAAACGGCGTAAAGCGCAACGGCCCCAAGGCTGTCGCGTACTGGCTTGAAGCCGCCAAGCGCGGCGACCCTGAGGCGCAGTATCTCATGGGGCAGGCGTACAGTGGCGGAATTTCCGTTTTGCCCGACGTCAACACTGCCGTTTTCTGGTGGGACAAGGCCGCCAAGCAGAACCACCCCAAGGCTCAGTTTTGTCTTGCTTTTGCCTATGCAAAGGGGCAGGGCGTGCGCGAGCGCGACCCTCAAAAGGCGTTCGAGCTTTGGAAAGCCGCCGCCGAGCAGGGGCATTTGCAGGCGCAAGTTTATCTTGCCCTCTGCTACTTCACGGGCGAGGGCGTAAAGCCCGACCTCGCAAAAGCCTTCTCGATTTGGACTGCCGCCGCCGACTTCGGCAACCGCGACGCCATGCGCTATCTCGGCATTCTCTATGCCAACGGCACGGGCGTGAAGAAGGACACGAAACGCGCCATGGAGCTTTTTGCCGCCGCCGCAAAAAAGGGCGACAAGGAGGCGGCGTCGTACTACGAGCAGTTGCGGCTCGACTCTTCCGTGCCCGCGCCGAAATCGATAAAGTAGGCATATTTCCCGCGCAAAATTTACCATTCGAACCGCAGTCGATTCTGCGGTTTTTTTTGTCCCCGCGCGGAAAATGCGCCTGCCGCCGAAAAGCAAAATCGCAAATTGTGTGATGAACAACAGTTTTGTTGGAATATGTTGACAATAATGCGCCGTTTGTTTTTATCGAATTTGAAAAGATACTATATATGAGAAAACTACTTTTAACCGTTTCCGCGCTTGCGGTTTGCGTTGCGGCTTCTGCGACGCCGCAAGACTTCGACCGCAAAATCCACACAAAAATTTGGACGGCAAAATGGGCGGGAGACCCCGCCTACTACACGCCCGAATACCGCGTGCTGCATTTCCGCCGCTCGTTCGATTTGCCCAAAAAGCCCGAAAGCTTCAAAATCAACGTGAGCGCCGACCAGCGTTTTGTGCTGTACGTCAACGGCAGGCGCGTTGCGAGGGGGCCCGCCCGCGGCGACCTCGACAGGTGGTATTTCGACACGCTCGACATCGCCCCGCATTTGAAGTCTGGCAAAAACGTCATAGCCGCGCTCGTCTGGCATGCGGGCAAGAACGCACCGAAGGCGCAGATTTCCGAGAGGCTTTCGTTTGTGCTCGACGGCGCGACCGACGCCGAAAACTTTGTGGCAACGCCCTCCAAGTGGAAAATGAAAAAGTCGGCGGCGTTTTCGCCCACCCGCAACCGCTGGTACACAGGCCCCGGCGACAATATCGACGCGTCGAAGTACGACTGGGGCTGGACTGAGCCTGATTTTGACGACTCTTCTTGGCGCAACGCCCAGTATGTCGGAGCGGCGTACACTTGCGCTTCGGCTTGGGGAGAGGCAGGGCGCGCCCTCACTCCGCGCGAGATTCCCCAGATGGAGGAAAAGCCCGTGCGCATGAAGAGCGTGCGCCGTTTTTCGGGGGTAGCGTCCGTCCCGAATTTCATAGCGGGCGAAAAGTTCGAAATTCCCGCAAACACCAAGTGCCGCGTGCTTTTGGACAACGGCGTTTTGACGAACGCGTATCCCGTGCTGAAAACGTCGAAGGGCGCGGGGGCGGTTGTAAAGGTAAACTACGCCGAGGGCATGTTCGACAAGAGCGGAATCAAGGGCAACCGCGACGAAATCGAGGGGCGCGACTTCAACGCAAGCGAGGAAGTCTTCGACATATTCCGTCCCGACGGCGGGGCGTCGCGCGAATTTTCGCCCCTGTGGTTCAGAACGTACAGGTATGTCGGCTTGGACATCGAGACAAAGGGCGAGCCGCTCGTTATCGAGGACATGTACGGAATTTTCACGGGCTACCCCTTCGAGGAAAACGGCAAGTTCGACTCCGACGACGCGTCGCTTGCGAAGATTTGGGAGGTCGGCTGGCGCACCGCGCGTCTCTGCGCCCTCGAAACCTACGTCGATTGCCCCTACTACGAGCAGCTTCAATACGCGGGCGACACCCGCATTCAGGCTCTGATTTCGCTGTACGTTTCCGGCGACGACAGGCTGATGCGTCAGGCGATTACCGCGTTCGACAATTCGCGCACGCACCTGAACATAACGCAGTCGCGCTTTCCGTCGAGCCTCACGCAGTTCATTCCGCCGTTTTCCCTCTACTGGATTGAAATGATTTGCGACTACGCCATGTTCCGCGGCGACTTCGACTTCCTTTCCGACAAGCTCATCGGCGTCCGCTCCGTGCTTGCGTGGTACGCAAAACAGCTCGACGGCGGGCTGCTCAAACCGAGGCTTCCGTTCTGGAATTTCGTCGATTGGAGCGAAAAGACAAAGGGCGCAAATTCCGAGGGCTGGTGGCACGGCGTTCCGCCCGAAGGCGAAAACGAAGGCTCGGCGATAACAACCCTCCAGCTTGCGATTGCCATGCGCGACGCCTCCGTTCTCATGCGCAAAATGGGCTACCCGAACGACGCCGACGAATTTTACGCCCGCTACAAGGAAATCGCAAAGGCGGTTCGCGAAAAGTGTTGGGACGCCGAACGCGGAATTTTTGTCGACTACGCGGGCGCGAAATCCACAAGCCAGCACGTCAACATTTTGGCGATTCTCGCCGACGTTTTGGACGAATCGGAACAGCCCGCGCTGATGAAAAAAGTCCTCGAATCGGGCGAGATGACTCCGTGCACAATCTATTTCAAATTCTACCTCATGGAGGCTCTCCGCAAGGTCGGCATGGGCGACCTCTACCTACCGCAGCTGCGCGAGTGGCGCGACATGCTTGCCGCGGGGCTTACGACTTTCGCCGAAACTCCCGAACCGTCGCGCTCCGACTGCCACGCGTGGAGTTCAAGCCCCAACTACCATCTGCTGTCGCTTGTGTGCGGCGTGATGCCCGCCGACTACGGGTTCTCGAAAATCCGCGTGTCGCCGAATCTGGGAGACTTGAAGGAAATTTCGGGAACAATTCCGCACCCGAAAGGCGAAATCAGGGTGATGTTCAGAAAGAACCTCGAAGGCGGAATCGACGGCTCGATAAAAACGCCCGTCGGGGGCGAATTCGAATGGCGCGGCGCAAAGACAAAACTTCGCGCGGGCGACAACGAAATCAGGGTGAAATAAAGTCCGCAAAACGCGGCGGGAGCGGCGGTGAAAATCGCCGCTTCGCAATTTTAGCGTTGAAGCGGCGGGCGGTCGGGTTCAAAATGCGCCGTTTAAAATGAACGACTTTTCCGCTTTCGAAAAAACAGAGGATTTCCTCTACGCGCTGCGCAACGCCGGCTCGAAGTATTCGCTCGACCGCATTCGCGCGTTCTGCGCCGCGCTCGGAAACCCGCAGAACGGCTACCCGAAAATCCACGTCGCAGGGACGAACGGCAAAGGCTCCGTCTGCGCAATGCTCGAACGCGTTTTGCGCGGGCGCGGGCTGAACGTCGGCATGTTCACCTCTCCGCACCTGACGTATTTGGGCGAGCGCATTCAGGTGAACCGCGTTCCCGTTTCGAAGCCCGACCTCGTGGGCTACGCGGCGAAACTGCGCGGAGTTGCGGACTCGGTTTTCGACCCGTCAAACATCGCCGAATACCCGTCGTTTTTCGAATACATGACGGCGGCGGCGTTCCTTTATTTCTCCGAAAAAAACGTCGATTGCGCCGTAGTAGAAGTCGGCTTGGGCGGCAGGCTCGACTCCACAAACATCATTCTTCCCGAACTCTCCGTGATAACCTCCGTGGGGCTTGACCACATTCAAATGCTCGGCTCTACCGTGGCGGAAATTGCGCGGGAAAAGGCGGGGATAATAAAGGAGGGCGTGCCCGTCGTTTGCGGATTTTTGCCGCCAGAGGCAATGCGGGTTGCGGAGGAGGTCGCGGCTGAAAAACACGCGCCGCTCTACAAGGCGGCGGACTTTTTCCCGAACGATTCCGACCTGCCCGAAACTTCGCTCTACGGCTACTACCAGCGCAGGAACGCCGCGACCGCCGTTTTGTGCGCAAGGGTTTTGCGCGAACGCGCGGCGGCGGGCGTTGCGCCGCAAATATTCTCGCGCTTGGAGGAGTCCGCCGCACGTTCCGCGCTGCTCGACGTTTCGTGGGCGGCGCGTTGGCAGAAAATTCCGCTCGCGAACGGCGCGGAGTTGATTCTCGACGCGTCGCACAACGAGGAGGGGGCGCGGACTCTCGAAAGCAACTTGGCGTCGCTGCCGAAGTCTGTGCGCCCCGTAATCGCGGTGGGCGTTTTGGGCGAGGAACGCGCCGTGCCGCTGCTCAAAGTGGTGAAAAAATACGCGCGGAAAATAATTTTGCTCGTTCCCGACCAGCCCCGCGCATTGGGCTTTGCCGCGCTCAGAAAGTGCCTCGGCGAATGCCCCGTCGAGATTGTAGAGGCGAAAGTTTCCGACGTTTTCGGGGCGGGCAACGCGTGCGCGGCGGTCTCGCGCGGAGAGACCATTGTTTCGACAGGCTCGATTTACCTCGCGGGCGAAGTTCTCGCCGCGCTGTCGGGCGGAGAGTCCGACAATCTCCAAGACATTCCGTACAAATAAAGCCGCGCAACCCCGACGAAATCGGCGCGTGGATTTTTTGAAATTACGCTTTCTCCGCAGGGCGAAAATCGGTGGAACTAATCCTCCGCGCCTGCTTAGCCCACGTTCGGAAAATGCCTTACGGAGACGGGTTTGCCGTCGCGGTCGTGGCGCACTTCCACGGCGTCGAAACGCCAGTTGTCGGGCTTGTTCGGCATGCGCGACATGAACGCGCGGGCGCATTTGCGCAAAACGGCGAGCTTCTTTTTCGACACCGCCGCGTAGTATCCGTCAACAAGCGCGTTTTCGGAGCGCGTCTTGACCTCCACGAACACGAGGCAGCCGGCGTCCCGCGCCACGATGTCGATTTCGCCGTGCCCGCTTCTGAAATTTCGGGCGACGATTTTCATTCCCTCGCCCGCCAGAAATTTTGCGGCGGCGTTTTCGCCCAGCCTGCCTATGCGGGCGGCGGGCGTTTCGTTTCGGCGGAAAATCTCAAAAAGGCGTTCGAGCATGGGGCGATAATCGGCGTTGGTCGGGCGGCGGTCAAGTTTTTTGGGCGTTTGAATTTGACACGCGGGAGAATTGTAAAAAAATGGTCGCTGATAAAATCGTGAACAAGCATATTTTGAGGTCGTGGATTGAGGTCGATTTCGACAGGCTCGAATCGAACGTCAGGAGCATTAAGAATTCGCTTCCGAAGGGCGTGAAATACGTCGCGGTCGTGAAGGCGGACGCCTACGGGCACTGCATGCCGCAGGCGCTCGTCCGCTTTCTGCGCGGCGGGGCTGACTTGTTTGCGGTGGCGAACCTCTACGAGGCGTCGCGCGTGCGCGAGGTCGTCTCAGACAGGCAGGTTCTGGTGCTCAGCCCGATTCTCAAAGAGGAGCGCCCGCTGGTTTTCGACTACGGCGCAACGCCCGCGGTTTCGTCGTACGCCGAGGCGCAGGCGTTCGACGAACTCGCCGCAAAGCGCGGGAAAATCCTCGGTGCGCACATCAAGCTCGACACCGGCATGGGTCGCGCGGGCGTCTGGCACGAAAAGGCGGACGAGGTTTTTCCGAAAATCCTCTCGCTGCCGCACCTGAAAATCAACGGTATATTCTCGCACCTTTCGAGCGCGGACACCGACAGAGACTACACGTTCGGGCAGGTCGAAATTTTCAGGAAAGTCGTGTGCAAATACGGCTCGCCCGACATGCTTTTGCATATCCACAACAGCGCGGGGCTTAGCTATATTCCGATTGAGCCGCCGCTGAACGCCGTCCGCATGGGGCTTGTGCAGTACGGCATAAATCCGTTCGACGACGGCGGCGGTTTCGAGTCTTTGGGGCTGCGCTCCGTGCTCGCGTTCAAGGCGCGGATTTTGGCTGTGGGCGAGCGCGGCGGAAAGAAAATAGCCTCGGTCTGCGCGGGCTACGCCGACGGCGTCCCCGCGGGCTTCAATTCCGACGCCCGCGTGCTCGTGGGCGGCAAACGCTGCAAGATTTTGGACTGCGTGGGTCTCGACGAAATGTACATCGACGTAAGCGGCGTCGACGCGCACGTCGGCGACGAAGTCTCGTTCATCGGCGAGCAGAACGGCGCGGAAATTTCCCTCGCCGATTACAGCCGCTGGACAAGCCGCATTCCGTGGGAAACCATGGTCGCCATTCCGCGCAGGGTGGACAGAATATTAAAATAAGATACGGAGAAATTTTTGCATGGAAAACAATCGAAATATAAAAGACAAATTCGCGGACGGCAGGACCGTGTTTTCGGTCGAATTTTTCCCGCCGAAAACCGAGGAGGGCGCGCGCCAGATTCTGCGTACGGCTAAAAAATTGCAGGAGCTTTCGCCCGACTATGCGTCTATTACATACGGCGCGGGCGGCTCCACGCGCGAGCGCACGCTCGACTACGGCGAGCTTTTGCGCGACATCTTCGGCTTCGAAATCATGCCGCACCTCACGTGCCTCGGACATTCCAAAGACGAAATCGCCGCCATTCTCGACCGCTTCGAAAAGTCGGGCTTCCGCAATGTCATGGCGTTGCGCGGCGACCCTCCGAAGGGCGAAACGGCGTTCGTGCCGCACCCCGACGGCTTCAAGCACGCGAACGAGCTTGTGGAATTTGTGAAGTCGCGCCACCCTCAGTTCGGAATCGGCTGCGCGGGCTATCCCGAAAAACACCCCGAAGCGGCTTCGCTCGACGCCGACATCGACAACCTCAAACGCAAAATCGACGCGGGCGCGGATTTCGTCATAACGCAGATGTTTTTCGAAAACTCGCATTTCTTCAACTTCGTGGACAAGTGCCGCGCGGCGGGAATCGACAAGCCCGTGATTGCGGGCATTCTCCCCGCGCTGTCGCTCAAACAGGTGATGAACTTCAAGTCGATGTGCTCCACGCAGATTCCCGACGCGCTCGTGGAACGCCTCCGCGCCGCGCCCGAAGACGGCGGAGCGCAGGTCGGCTTGGACTGGGCGAAGGAGCAGATTGCCGAGCTTAAAGAGCGCAAAGTTGCGGGCATACACTTGTATATTCTAAACCGCGCGGAATCGGCGATAAGGCTTTCGCACATCATACGCGGAAGATAGCAGACAGCGCATTTTTTCGAAGCGGCGTTCCATAGCGGGACGCCGTTTTTTTTGCTTTACACTTTGAACGGCAGGTTTAAACTCGTCCGTATGAAAAGAGCGATGTTATACCCCGCATTATTGTTTTTAATCTCGCCGCTTTTCGGAGCGGACGCCGACTATTCGGCAATGTTCGGTTCGGACAAACTCAAAGCGGCGTCGGCGGCATACGAGAAATTCGGATACGTTTCGCCGCTTGTGGAACTCGCAAAGACCGACGCCGCGGCGCGGAAAAAGCTCGACGAACTCGTTGCCGACTTGAAGTCGAAGAGCGAAAAAAGCTCATACGCCCGCGACAGGCTCGCCAACATCTATTTTCTGGCGGGCGACAGGGCGCAGTTCGAAAAAGTCGCAAACCCCGACTTCGCGGAAGCCGTGTTTTCCGCGCCCGACAAAATCTATCCCAAGCTCGACGCCGAGACCTATTCGGTTCTTACGAAAGACAACCGGTATATTTTCGGCGGCGCAATATTGTGGCTTTGCGACATGGGCAGGGAGGACATCGCAAAGAAAATCTGGGATTCGGACGGATATTGGAATCGGGAATTTCAGCCGTGGAATGCGGTGTCTGATTACTCTACGCTCAAAAATAGGGGAGTAGAGGGCATTTCAAAAAAACGGCTTATCGGGTTTCTTTCGAAATTTGCCGACGAACTCGACGCGTTCGCGGCTACGCGGATGTATGTTCTGACTATGAACGATCCGCAGTATAAAAAGGAATTTGAAGCGGCGAAAAAAGTCCTCGATACCCTTCCGCCCGACAGAAGGGCAAGTGAATTGAGAAGTGCTTTTGAGAATTTCAGAATGGAAGAGCTTGCCGCCGAGCAGCTCGAAAAGCTTTACGAAATGGGGAAACTTAACTTGTACGAAAAAAACTCCCTCCTTTCGTACTGGTTATACGGAGACCAAAATACCAGTATGGATACAATCCCCGACGGTTTTTTAAGTAGCCCCAACCGCGCCAAGGCGGTTAAATTGATGGAGGAAGTTGCTCCCTTTGACGCCGAAATTTCATATGTCAGAGCCTCCGTAATGTTGATTTGTTATTATGCAAAAATCGGCGATTCCGAAAAACTCTCGCAGGCGCTGAAAAAATTCCTTCCGAAGATTCAAGATCAGTGGATTTTGAAAAATATTGCAAGGCGGCTTATTCTGGGAATCGACGGTTTCCCGAAAGACGAAAAACTTGCCAAGTCGCTGCTCGACAAGCTAACAATTACCGAAAGGGCAGATTTTTATCTAAATCTTGCGACAGGTGGTGGTTGGTCTTATTCCAGCCATGATATCACCCCTAAGCAGATGCAAAAGTTTTTGAGAATCTCCGCGGACTTGGGAAACCAGGAGGCAGCCAAACG
>JAJXPD010000047.1:0-4510 GCA_021641325.1 Opitutales bacterium | reverse complement strand
GTTGCTCAGCTGGTTCGGCTATTTCGACGCGCTCGAGTTTTGCGATTCTCTCAAAGACAGGGCTACAGCCGAGAATTTGAAGGCGTGTTATCAAGCCGAAAACGGCGACTGGGGCAGCGCAGTGGAATCGTTCAAAGAATCGGCGCAGTTCGGCGGCGAATACGCAAAGCTCGCTCTCGCCTGTTGCAAGTACGAGGGCAGGGGAATGGCGGTCGACAAAGCCGCCGCGCTTTCCGAAATGGAAAAGCTCGTAAATTCCCTCAAAACCTATCCGAATTCTTATATATATGGCAAAGCTGACTCCCAAATTTCATTGCTTTTCGGCGTGAAGTCGGAAGTCTACGGTAAATTTCTTGATTTGTGCAACCTTGCGGGAATTGCAGACAGTGCCTATGTCAAATATCAGGTATTGTCGGATTATCCCGAAGCGGGGCGCGAGGCCAAGATTTTCGAACTTGCAAAATCTTTCTACTCTTGGCGCAAGGACAATTTCAATTCTTCGGGTGAATTCCTCGATACCAAAAAAGCAAAAAATAAAAAGGTAAACAAGGTGTCGGATTTTGAATATGCGCTTTCGTTAATGAGCGGCGCGGACGGCGAAAAGAATCCCGAAAAGGCTTTCACTATCATTAAAAATAATTGCGCCTACGACAATCTGGGGCAATTCTGGCTCGCCTATTGCTATGGAAACGGAATCGGCACGAAAGCCGACCCCGACAAAGCAGACAAGATATTGGCTTCAATCGATGTATCGGATTGCGTGCCGGAATTTGCATCATTCCAAAACGCCCCGAAGCTTCCCGACGACGCGCTAAAACCGCTTGTCGAACGCTATATCGCAGGATCAAAGACGAGTAGAATGTTGGCGAACGCCGCGCGCCTTTATCTGAACGGCACGAACGGGCTTGCGCCCGATTTCGTTCGCGCGGTCGAGCTTTACGAACAGGCGGCGGCTCTCGACGGCAGGTTTTTCAAAAAGCTTGCCGAAGTCTACAAAAATAATTGGAAATTGAAAGACGACAAAAAATATTTCGAGAACCTCAACCGCTATTTCGACTATTGCAAAAAGGAATTGTCGTATGTTCCGCGCGACGCCTACTTCGATTTGGCTCTCTGCTATTTGAACGGCAGGGGCACTGAACGCGACGGCGCAAAGGCGTTGGAATATTTTGAAAAGGCTGCCGAACGCCCGTATTCGACCAAAACAGTTCCCGCCCTCGAAGCCCTTGCGTACTGCGCCGAAAAGGGAATCGGGCGACCATCTGACCCCGCCGAAGCCGCAAAATTGCGCAAAAAGGCCGAGGAGCTTATGCTCGCCCAAACGTATCCGACTGGCGCGAAGAATGCCGTTGCAATCGCCAATCTTTACAACAAGGGCGGCTTGGAGTACAACCCAGAGCGCAAATTGCGGTGGCTTGAATTTTCGCGCAAGAACTTTCCGTCGCTTTCGATTCTCCGCGAATTCTACGATTTTTACACGAAGAATCCGAAACTCCGCGACTGGAAAAAGGCGAACGAATTTCTCGACGAGCACGCAAAGTACGCGCCGCATTCGCCGTGGGGCTTGTACCGCCGCGGGCTTTCGCTCGTCGTGGGCGCGGGTTGCGGAAAGGACGCCAAACAGGGAATCGTCCTGTTGGCGGAAGCCGCCGAGCGCGGCAGAACCGAGGCTGTTGAGTTTCTCGCCTACGTCTACGAAAAGGGAATCGGCGTTCCGCGCGACGAAAAACTTGCCGAAAAGTGGCTTGCCGAGCTTAAAAAGAAAGTGCGTGCCTACCGCTGGCTTGCCGCAAAATACGTTGACGGCACGAATTTCATAACCGACGCCGACCGCGCAAAATTACTTTTGAAGCTCGGCGCGGACAACGGCGACTTCCGCTCGAAGTTCTATTTTGAAAACTTCGAAAAGTTCGTTTCCGATTCGCAAAAATAATCGCAGAAATAGGCTACAAAAAACGGCGCAGTCCGAAATGGATTGCGCCGTTTTTGCAGGCTGTCGCCGCTATTTTGTTTCTATCGGCTTTTGTATTTTTAGCGTGAGCGTCTTTGGCGCGAGCGTGTGCCCGTACGCCGTGATTTTCACGTCGCCCGATTCTCCCGTAGGTTCTACCACCGCCAACAGTTTCCCGTTGAACGCCCTCATGTAGTTAGACGAGAACGCAGTCTGGTCTGTGGCGTCGCCGTTGCAGAGCGCGCGCAGTTTGCCCGCTCCCTCGACTTTTACGAACATGAAATTCGCCGCGCGCGGGCAGAACGTGCCGTCCTTGTCTACGATGTCGATTTCGACGAAAATCAGCTCCTTCGGGTCGGGCAGAAGGGTGTCGCGGTCGGCGGACATCTTGAATGTCGCGGCTCTGCCCGCGGTCTTTACGGTCTTTTCCTCCGCGGCTTTGCCGTCGTCGCCGTACGCCACAACCCTGATTTCTCCCGCCTGATAGGAAACATCGTCCCAAATCATGCGGTATCTTTCCATGACATTTTTTGTTTCGGGTTTTTTCGTCCTGACTCCCATGCTTTTGCCGTTTACGAAAAGCTCGGCTTTCGGGTAGTTTGTGTAGACGTGGACGGGAACGTTTTGTCCGAGCCTGTCCTCCCAGTTCCAGTGAGGCATGACGTGCAGCACCTTTACGTCGGGATTCCAGCGAGCCTGATAGGCGTAGAAGCGGTCCTTCTTGAAGCCCGCAAGGTCGATGATTCCGAAGTACGAGCTGCGGGCGGGCGTTCCGGGGTTATAGGGAGTGGGTTCGCCGAGGTAGTCGTAGCCCGTCCATACGAATTCGCCGAAGAACGTCGGGTTGTCGTCGAGGGCGGCGAATTCCTCGTCGGGAATCTGCGCCCACGGCGGCGTTTCGGTGTCGTATGAGGAAACCTGATAGTCTTCGTGGTATGGCTGGCTGTCGCGCTTCACGGGGAAGTGGTAGCTTCCGCGCGAGCTTACTGTGGAGGCGGTTTCGCTCCCGTGGAATATCATGTTCGGATTTTCCTTGGCATATTTTGCGTAGAGGAAGGGCTGGTAGTTCAGCCCGACAACGTCAAGCTCCTGCGGAATTTTGCTGACTTCGAACGCGCCTTTGATGTTGTTGATTCCCGCCGTCACGGGGCGCGTGGGGTCTACGCGGTGGACGATGTCTACAAGGAATTTCGCCGTCGCGCCGCCGTCGGGAAAGCGTTGGTCGTTGACTTCGTTGCCTATGCTCCAAAGTGCGACGCAAGGGTGGTTGCGGTCGCGCTTGACGAACGCGGTCAAATCCTTTTCGGCCCATTCGTTGAAAAGCTTGTGGTAGCCGTTTTCGCATTTCTGGTGCCGCCATTCGTCGAATGCTTCGTCTTCGACGATGAAGCCCATTTCGTCGCAGAGGTCGAGCAGTTCGGGCGAGGGCGGGTTATGCGATGTGCGGATTGCGTTGCAGCCCATTTCTTTGAGCGTTTCGAGCTGGCGTTTGAGCGCGCGCACGTTTGTAGCCGCGCCGATGGGCCCGAGGTCGTGGTGCATGCAGACGCCGTTAATTGCGGTTTTTTTGCCGTTGAGGACGAAGCCGTTTTCGCGCGAAATTTCGATTGAACGGATTCCGAAGCGCGTTTCGTAGCGGTCAAGCTCTTTGCCGTTTTTGTCGAAAAGCGACGTTTCGGCGCGGTAGATGTTGGGCGTTTTTACGTCCCAGAGCTGCGGGTTGGGAACGTCGATGTAGACGGGCTTCGAAATGTCTTCCGAGCTTCCCGAAGCCGCCAGCGAGCCGTCGGGCGCGAAGATTTTGTGGACGATTTTCGCCGCGCCATCTGGCTTTTCAACTTCCGTTTTCACGAGTACCGACGCCCTGTTTTTCGCGATTTTCGGCGTCGTGATGTATGTGCCGTTGTAGGCGACGTGCGTCGGCGACTTGTACACAAGGCGCACGTTGCGGTAAAGCCCCGCGCCCGAATACCACCTCGACGAAAGCTCTTTGTTGTTGAGGCTTACCGCGAGCGTGTTGGGCTTGCCGAACTTCACGAAATCGGTGATGTCGAACGTGAACGACGCGTAGCCGTAGGGCCACGTTCCGACGTATTTGCCGTTGACGAAGACCTTTGCGTTGCTCATTGCGCCGTCGAATTCGACGAACACGCGCGAGCCGTTTTTGCCGGCGGGAATGTCTAGCGTGTTTCTGTACCAGCCCGCGCCGAAGCAGGGGAGAGCTCCCGTGCGCCCCGTGCGCAGCATGGCTTTTTTGTCGCCGTCCTGAAAGACCTGAACGTACTGCATGTCGATGTTCATGTCGAAGGGCTTTCCGATTGCCCAGTCGTGCGGGACTTTGACGGACTCCCACTTGGAGTCGTCGAAAGAGGGTTTTTCGGCGTCGGGGTAGTCGCCTTTCGCGAATTTCCAGCCGTCTTCGAGCGCGACCGTCGAGCGCGGCGATTCGCCCCCGAAGAGCGCCTGCGAGAGCGCGGTTGCCGTGAGTAATGTTGTAAGCAGTTTTTTCATATATATAGAATTGTGGTGAAGAAGAAAAAGCCTATCGCTTTTTGAGGT
>JAJXPD010000218.1 GCA_021641325.1 Opitutales bacterium | reverse complement strand
GTTGCCTTTTAAGCAATTGGTTCCGAGTTCGAATCTCGGTCGGCCTACTTAAAGGAAACAAAACTTAAAAACTCGCAAGAAAACCACTTGCGAGTTTTTTTGTGCCCAAAATTCCAAGAAATTTATATCCACCCAAATTATCCATTTTATCCACCTTAAAAGGAAATCAGGTGGATAAAAGTGGACATTTCAAGTGGATAAAAAGTCCACTTTTTTATCCACCTAAAATCGATTTATTGGAACAAAATATTAGCTTTTCAAAAGCCCCGCATAAGCAAAAAAAGTCGCGCACATACACGCGGGGTTAAGTGCGGGCGGGTTAGTACGATAGTTTTGGTAGCGGCGATTATGTCGCGAAAAGCTCAATGTTATGAACACAAAATTCAATGGTAGTCCCGTCAAGCTTGGCGGGAATTTTGCGGAGGTCGGCGCGAAAGCCCCCGACTTCAAAATGGTCAAGTCCGACCTCAGCAACTTCACGCTCGGAAGTGTGGCGGGCAAGTGTCTGCTCCTGAACATATTTCCGAGTCTCGACACCTCCGTTTGCGCGATGTCGGTGCGGAAATTCAACAAGATGGCGTCCGAAATCAAAGACGTTCTCGTTCTCTGCATTTCGAAAGACCTCCCGTTTGCCCAGAAGCGTTTTTGCACGACCGAAAACATCGCGAACGTCATTCCCCTTTCCGACTGCCGCATCGGCTCGACTTTCGGCGCAGACTACGGGGTAATCATTACAGACGGCGTTTTGGAGGGGCTTTTTGCCCGCGCGGTTATTGTAATTTCGCCCGACGGGAAAATCGAGTATGCCGCGCTTTCGCCCGAAATCACGAAAGAGCCCGACTACGACGCCGCGATGGCGGCTCTTGCAAAAGCCTAAGCCTTTTCGGCTTTTCCGAGAGCGCGCGCAGCATATTCCGAGGGAAATTTCCGCCCGAGAAAAATCGGCGCATTAGTGTTTGCGGGCTGCGCGGAAATTCCGCGGCGGAAGTCCGCGTTAGTTGCGGGAACCTCCGCGCTGTCCGTTTTTGAATCCGTTGCCGCCCCATTTGCGTTCCCTTACGGGCACGGGCTTTGCGGAAAAATGTTTTTTCACGACCGACGGTTCTGCGGCGAGCGTCTTGAACAGCGGCGGGCAGAACGCAGTGCGCATTATGCGTTCGGAGCTCATTTCGACGTAGTCGGCGTCGCCCACCCTGATTTTAATTTTGTGTTCGATTGCGTCGCCCTTTGCGTCTTCGTAGACGCCGTGCGCGAGAATTTTCACGAAGCGTTCTGCGCGGGAGTCGGGGTCGAGCAGCCATTCGATATTTTCGCAATACGCCGAGATTGCGGAGGGCATCGACATGACGGTTTCGCCGTTGAAGCGCAGTTCCGAGCCGTCCTTGCTTTGGCATTCGCCGATGACGCAAACGCAGTCGCCGTCGCGCACGCGCGAGAAATATTCGGAGAAGGCGTCGGGGAAGAGGTTAATCTGCCAGACTTTCGAGTTGTCCCTGCCCGACAGCGTGAAGTAGCACCACGGTTTGTTGTCCTTTTTTGTGAGCTTTTTCACGACGTTCGACACCACGCCACACGCGCGGAACGGCAGGCGTTTGATGCGTTTGACGGCGTCGGCTGCGGGAATTTCGTCGAGGGCGTCGTCGAAGCCCGCGTACTCGTTCATTGGGTGTCCCGAAACGTAGAAGCTAAGAAGCTCCTTTTCGGCGAAGAGTTTTTCGGCGAGCGGCATGGGCGGTTTCGAAGTGTCTATTACGTTGTCGGACATCGATTTTCCGCCGCCCATATCGAGCATGTCGAAGAGGTTTGTCTGCCCCGTTTTTGCGTCCTCCTCCGCCTCCGCCGACTGCATCATGATTGCCTCTACCGAGTTGAGCAGGTGCCCGCGGTCGATTTCGAAAGAGTCGAACGCGCCCGTCTTTATGAGGTTTTCGAACACGCGCTTGTTGAGCGATTTTGTGCCTATGCGCGAAACGAAGTCGAAGGCGTCCTTGAAAGGCCCGTTTGCGTCGCGCTCCCTCACAATCGCCTCCGCCGCGACGCCGCCTATTCCCTTGATTGCGGCGAGTCCGAAGCGGATTGAACCCGCCGATTTTTCGAACATCTGCCCGTCGAGGTCGGGCTTCCAGTTCGGGTCGATAATTGGCGTGAAGTTTTCGCGCGAAACGTTGATGTCGGGGCCGAGAACCCTGATGTTTATTGCCTCCGCCGACTCGATGAATTTCGACACCTTGTCCATGTTGCCGAGTTCGCTCGAAAGCAGAGCCGCCATGAATTCCACGGGGTAGTTAGCCTTCAAGTACGCCGTGCGGTAGCTGAGCATTGCGTAAGCCGCCGAGTGCGATTTGTTGAAGCCGTACTGCGCGAATTTTTCGAGCACGGCGAAGATGTCCTCCGCCTCCTTGGCGGGCATGTTGTTGAATTTTTCCGCCTTCGAAATGAAAATCGCCTTTTGCTGCGCCATGACTTCGGGCTTCTTTTTGCCCATGGCGCGGCGGAGAATGTCGGCTTCGCCCAAAGTGTATCCCGCGATGATTCGCGCCGCCATCATGACCTGCTCCTGATAGACGAGCACGCCGTAGGTTTCCTGCACCAAGTCTTTGAGGAGCGGGTGCGGAACGTGCATTTTTGAGGGGTTTTTTTTAGCCTCGATGAACTGGTCGATGAACTGCATCGGGCCGGGGCGGTAGAGCGCGATGAGCGCGATGATTTCCTCGAACACACTAAGCCCGATTCTGCGGCAGAGATTCTGCATGCCCTCGCTTTCAAGCTGGAAGACGCCGACGGTAATGCCGCTGTTGAGCAGTTTGTATGTGGCGGGGTCTTCGAGTATGATTTCCTCGATGTCGAAATTGTTGTGGCGCGTGCGGCGCACGTTGTCCTGGGCGTCGGAGATTACGGTGAGAGTTTTTAGTCCGAGAAAGTCGGCTTTGAGCAGCCCCAGCCCGAAAACCAGCCGTTCAGAACGTGGGCGTTCTGCGCGAACGCGGCGATAGCC